>DAISZW010000294.1:0-2761 GCA_036824595.1 Ignavibacteriaceae bacterium | reverse complement strand
ACCGGATCCCGGCCATGTTATAAAATCCATGAGTGCGCCTATTTTCTCTAATTCCCTATACTGTTTTGTCTGAGGTCCGAATGAATTCCAAATTGAAATAACGATATGTGCATTTAAATTGTGTACATCATTAATCATCTTTTGCGGATCATAAAAATCGGCATTAAGAAATTCCATGGCATTCCAGAGATAGTTGTTGCCCCAGTACTGCCAATCCTGGATTATACCATCCAACGGAACATCTAACTCACGATATTTTTTAACTACACCAACAGTTTCATCCTGGCTCTTATATCTTTCTTTACTTTGAAAATAACCATAAGTCCAGAGAGGGAACATCGGCACTTGACCGGTGAGATCCCGCATTTGAGCAATCACACCGTCTGCACTACCGCCGTACATAAAATAATAATCTATGCAATCACCAACATCCGATTTGAAAGAAGTGCCTTCCCGGTCATCTTCAAAAAGTGTCGGCGAATAATTATCCCAAAAAAGTCCATAGCCTTTTTCCGACTGGAAGAAAGGGATATAATCATCTGTATTTCCCTGCACCATGTTTAATTTAAGGTTACGCTGAACCATTTTGCCCTGCTGCTGCTGTCCCAAACCGTAAATAGCTTCCTCCTTATCCAAAATAAAAGATTGAGCAACACTGAAGGTTTTAACTCCTGCATCGTTGAAATCTGTAAACACAACTCCTGATTCTTTCTCACTAAATAATGGCTTGTCATCAACTGTAAAGTATGAAATCTTACCATTTTTCAGATTCAATTTCACTTTCATAATTTCACTTTTTAATGAAATTTCATCTCCTTCCTGTTTTATATCGACAGCCGTTTTTTGCGGAGTCTTAATAACCGAAAGACTTGTTTTTGTAAATGCTGTCCCTTCGTGTGATTTTAATATTCTCACGATGGATGAGTTGTAGTATTGAATTTCAATTTCGATGTTGTTGATTGTTGATTTTATTCCCAATTCTGTTTTCTTATATGATTGAGCATTTATGTCAACAACCAAAACACATATAAGTGCTGTTATTAAAAATATTTTTCTCAACTTTTTACTCCTATTATTTAATATTTTTATTGATGTATTCAGCCCGTAATACTTTTCAGCACGATGCAAGGGTACACCAAAATTTTACCAGACAGTCTCCGGATTGTATCCATATATTCTGATAAACCATCTCCACTCAATCAAATGTTTTCAGCTTGTTCCAAAGTTGAGGAAGAGGTTCCTTGGAATCACGGCACAAGAATATCCGCCTTATTCTATTCTCTCCCTCGCCATATGGATATCGATATATACATTTCAACTCACTATAGAGAAATTGATTGTAAAGATTTGCTCCGGGAGATTCGACAACGAGCATTATTTTTCCGGTGTAGTTTTTCGGTCCCCAGAGCCAATAACTGTTGTGCCTGGAAATTGCTTCCGGCAAACCAAGCTCGCCGCCAAAATAGTCCACAGTTCCCGCATCCGAGTAATGAGCACCTAAAATTCCGCACTGCACTCTATCGGTATCGGGGAGTGATTTATAAACCGACGCTATACTTTGTGCAAGTTCTCTGCACCCGAACCGGTCGGCAAAATATTGCGGTATCCCGGTTGCCTCATTCCGCTCCGTTCTCATATTATCGGTGCCACCCATTTTTTGTATATAAGCTCCCAATGTTTCGATTGGTAAAATCGGTAATCCGAAAGGCAGCATAATCAATAATAAAATTGAGAGAAGCACAAGTGCCGGAATTCGAATCCATTTTCTTTTTGCGCGATCAGTCCAGCCTGCAAATGCAGTTGAACCAGCTGAGAGCAATAACGGCATAGCCGGAAGAGCGTAGTAAGACTTGGAATTAGTAAATAATAAGATCAAAAGAAAAATAGAGCTTGCTATTGCCAGAACTCTTTTCGTTGCAGATTCCCGTTTTGCATAAAGGTAGTATAGTCCTCCAATCCAGAGAGGAAAACTGAATAAATTCAGGCTGAGAGCCAATTGAAAGATAAACATCATGGGTGATACATCGAGATTTTTTCCGATCGATATATTACGGATAAATTCAAGAGTAGGCCAGTTGTTCGCACTTTGCCAAAATAAAAACGGAAGAAACAATACAAATGCAATGAATCCGCCAATCCAGATATTCTTTGAAAGAAAAAGCATGCGCATGCCTGTACATATTAAACCAATGAGCAGACCAAGTCCATAAGAGAGCATTGTCAGCTTCGTATTTAATCCGATCCCGGCAGACAGACCGAAAGCGATCCAGTATTTCAATGAATTACTTTCGAGTGCCTTTATGAAAAGGTAAACCGTAAGCGTTACAAAAAGGATATCAAAGGCATTCACACTCAAAGTGCCGAACATTATCCAGAATACAATACCAAAAAGAATAGTGGAGGATGATAAAGCGGCGGCAAATCGTGACCCGCCAAGCTCGCGTGAAATCAAAGCAGCAAGCAGAATTGTCAAAGAACCAGCCAGAGCAGGAAAGAATCTGAGCACGGTGAGTGATTTGCTTAAAAGCATACTAATCCTTGTCAATAACGGGGCAACTGCGGGATGATCGACATACCCGAATTGCAGATGATTCCCGCAGGCGATATAGTAAAGCTCATCGGTGAAAATACCGTAATTTGTATTTGTTGCTATTTGGATAACAAAAGCAGCAGCCGATAGAATAACCGGGACAAGAAAATATCTATCTTTGTTTTCAGAATGTAGAAATTTTAATGTCATACCATTTATTTTGCCCAAGCT
>DAISZW010000293.1:0-2781 GCA_036824595.1 Ignavibacteriaceae bacterium | reverse complement strand
TGTCGGGGCGGCAGGATTCGAACCTGCGACCTCCTGCTCCCAAAGCAGGCGCGATGAACCGGGCTACGCTACGCCCCGAACTTTTTCTTCAAATTTCAAATGATAAATTCCAAATACCAAATATTTTAAAAAAACAAACATTCATTAGATAAAATTTGTTATTTGGAATTTCCAAATGTAGCCTTTCCCATCAAAATCGGAAAGCAATAAACCAGCTGAATTTCTATATAAGATAAATTTGGAAAATAGAAAACAAATATATAAGTAAGGTGCTTAATAATCAACGAATTTACAGCTATTATATTTCTAATAATATGTTCCGATTTAATAGGATACCTTTATTTTTGAATCTTTTTTTAAGGTTTTAATTAAGCATCCACTTAGTTAAATTAGGACTTAAAATCAGACAGTTATTAATGTCATTTCCTTTTTATGTTTCAAAAAGATTTATATTTAAAAATCCCGCAAAGCAGGATAGGTTTATCTCATTTATCTCGACTATTTCAATCATTGGAATTGCACTTGGTGTAGCAGCACTAATTATTGCGCTGAGTATACTAAATGGATTTGAAAAAACAATAACAGAAAAAATAACTGACTTTGAATCTCATATACAGATAACTTCCTATCAGACTATTCTCCCGGGTTATCATCGTATTCTTCCCGAATTAAATGAAATCTTACAGCCGGACGTCGAATCAATTACTCCTTTTGCTTCCAAAATTGCGGTTATCGGCACAAAAAGAGGGAAAGAAGGAGTCAGCTTAAAAGGTATTATTCCAAATCAGGGATCGATCAATATAAATAAAAACATCGTTGAAGGTAAATTTTCTATCGGTCCGAATTCAATAATCATTGGCAGAAAGCTTGCAAATAAACTCTACGCATCCGTGGGAGATAAAGTTACAATCTTTGCATTAAGCCGGGATGAAATTCCCTCCCCGGAACACCTTCCGAATATTAAAAGATTTACAATTTCAGGAATCTTCGAAAGCGGGATGGCCGAATATGATGACCTCTATGCCTACATTAGTCTGGATGAAGCACAGGAGCTTTTTGAAATCGGAGATAATATTACAGGCTACGATATTAAATTAAAAAATATATCCGTAATAAATGATCTGACAAATTTTTTATCGGATAAACTCCGGTATCCTCATGCAGTAAGATCGATTTATCAGATTCATAGAAATATTTTCACCTGGATTGAATTACAGAAAAAGCCGATCCCGATAGTTCTTGGTTTGATAACCGTTGTAGCAGTTTTTAATATCATAGGGACACTTCTTATGATTGTTCTCGAAAAAACCGGAGCTATAGGAACTATGAAATCTTTAGGCGCACGGAAGAGACAAATAATTACAATCTTTCTTTATCAGGGCGGTTTCCTTGCTGCAGCAGGAATAATCTTAGGAAATTTTTTAGCTTTTATATTAACGTGGATACAGCTTAAATACGATATTATCTCGCTCCCCTCCTCTGTTTATTTTGTATCAAAAGTGCCGATCTCTCTTTCACCACAAATTTTCCTTGAAGTCTCGGTCATAACTTTACTCTTATGTTTTTTTGCTTCATTCATTCCAAGCTACATTGCGTCTAAAATCCAGCCAATATCAACATTGAGATTTCAATAATGAATTTAGAATCATTTATTTCAAAACGGTATCTGATTTCCAAGCACAAAGTAAATTTTATTACGATAATTTCATTTATTTCTATACTCGGAATTACAATCGGCGTGGCTGCTCTGATTGTTGTTCTATCTGTATTTAACGGATTCGGAAGCCTCGTTACATCATACTTAATTAATTTTGATCCGCATATACGCATTGAGATAACTTCATACGAAGCATCGAAATCTCCCGAAAAACTTTTACCAAGAATTAATGAGATAAATGAAATAAAAAATTCTGCACCGTTTGTGACGGGAAAAGTGCTGGCATACCGTGACGGATTGACTGAAGTTGTTAGTCTTAAAGGAATCTCTTTTAGTGAAGGTGAAAGTATTTACGGAATAAAATCAAGCATAGCTTATGGAAAGTATTTTTCCGGTAACGAACCGGAGATCCCGGAAATTGTTTTGGGTATAAGGCTGGCAGATAAACTGCAGGCAATAATCCGCGATACAATAACTCTAATTTCTCCGGTCGGGATAGAAACTGCAATTACACAGCTTTCAATGCCTAAAATGCAGAAATTTATTCTTCGGGGAATATACAGTTCGAACAATAATGAATTTGATGCAAATTATATTTTTACAAAACTGCGTTATGCTCAAAAGCTTTTAGGATATAATTCGAGAATTCAGGGATATGATATCAGGCTGGAGAATATTGAAGAGTCTTTCGAAGTTAAAGATGAACTGCAGAAGAAATTAAACAGCGAAGATTATTCTGTAAATACCTGGTATGATTTCCACAAAGATCTTTATTCAGTAATGCAGATTGAAAGGTGGGCGGCATATATTATTTTATCTCTCATTATAGCAGTGGCCTCGTTTAATATTATGGGATCTTTAGCAATGTCGGTTATAGAGAAGAAACGGGATATCGGTATTCTCCGGGCAATGGGGACAAGCGAAAAATCTATATTGAAAATTTTTATGTTTGAAGGTCTGTTGATCGGAATAATAGGAACTATTGCCGGCACTCTGCTCGGATATTTTGTCTGTTTTCTTCAGCTGAAATATAATATATATCCTTTAGACCCGACTCAATACAAAATCAATTCCCTGCCGCTTGAAATCAGGATTTCTGATTTCTTTTTTATTGCGGGAGCTTC
>DAISZW010000123.1:0-10099 GCA_036824595.1 Ignavibacteriaceae bacterium | reverse complement strand
TAAAATTCCGGCAAGCAATGCAAGTCCTAAGCTGGCAAAAGAATCTTCCTGCATTTTTAAATCGCCTTCATAATTAATTTCAATACCGTCCGGCAATTTTGCTCTGCTTAAAGCAGCTTTGATGTCTTCACCGATACTTCCGCTCGGCCTTCCTACTGCTTGGGACAAAACCGTAATTGCGCTTATTCTGTCTTTTCTTTGAAGCTTCGTCGGTCCGGTTGTTTGATAGACATTTGCAAACTGCTGAAGCTCTATCTGTTCCCCTTTTCTATTTACAAAAGCCAGATTATTCAAATCCGATATTTTGCCTCTGTCAAATTCATCGAGAACAATGCGGATGTCGTATTCATCATTTCCGTCTCTGAATTTTGATTCATCATCTCCTGTAAGCGCAACCCTCAGAGTTGCACCGACTTCAGCAATGGACAACCCAAAAAATGCCAGCTTTTCCCTGTCTATATCTATTCTTGTTTCAGGTTTTCCTTCCTGGGATGATAACCTCACATCTGCCGTACCCGGAATATTTTTGAGGATATCTACTATTTTATCCGCAGCTGCTTGAACATCTTCCCTATCAGGACTTCTTACAATTAACTGAATCGGCGATTCGTCGGCAGTTCCAAATATTCCAATCGGGTTTACTCTTACTTTAACTCCCGGTATTTCCTGAATATTTTCTTTTATTGCCTGTCCGACTTCATCGGTAGAGCGCTCACGGTTTTCTTTCTTTACAAGAGCCACACTCAATTCAGAAGAAAAATTGGATGACTGTCCGAACAAACCTTCATTTGAAGCGCCGACATTTACAAATATCTTTTCAACTTCAGGCATTGAGCTGATTATTTTTTCGACTTCCTGGGTCACGAAGTTTGTTTTATCAAGAGATACACCCGGGGCAAGTTCAATTGTAACTGTAAACTCGCCGCGGTCGGATACTGCAATAAATTCACTTCCGATAAATCCGCCGCCGATCAGTCCGAATGAAGCAAAGAATAATAGAGCCGAACCGATAATAATTTTCCATTTGTTGTTCAAGCTCCACTTCAGCAGACCTATGTAATGATTTGTAAATTTTTTAAATCCGCTTTCAAACCAGAGTGCAAATTTTCCGATTATGGTTTTATTCGTAAGTCTCTCAAGTTTTCCTATCCTTGAAGCAAAAAGCGGAGTTAAAGTAAACGAAACAAATAAGCTCATTAAAGTTGAAATTACTACTACAACTGCATACTGCCTTATTATATTTCCTATTAAACCGCCGGTTAATGCGAGCGGGACAAATACCACAATATCTACAAGAGTAATTGCAAGAGCGGCAAATCCGATTTCGTTCCTTCCCTTTAATGCGGCAGTTTTTCTGTCCTCGCCTTTTTCAAGATGATGATAAATATTTTCAAGAACTACAATCGAGTCATCAACAAGAATACCTACAACCAACGATAATCCGAGCAAGGTCATCAGGTTTAAAGTATAATTTAACATATACATTACAATGAATGTAGATATCATTGATGCCGGAATTGCCAAAAGCACCACAAGGGAATTCCTGATGCTGTGGAGAAAAAGAAGCATCACTATTGCAACCAAAACCACTGCGAGCATCAGGTCTGTTTTTACGGCATTAGCTGCATCTATTGTGAATATTGATCCGTCCTGCGCAATGTCAAACTTTACATTTATTTGCTTGAAATCTGATTCTATCTTTTTAATCTCTTCACGGACAAGTCTGCTTACTTCGACCGCATTTGCATCCGACTGCTTTTGAACCAGAATACCCACGGATGTAACACCGTTTAACCTAGTAATATTCGTATGTTCTTTAATTCCATCTTCAACTTCGGCAACATCGGATAATTTTATATCTCCACCCTGAGGCGAACGGGCAATAACAAGATTTCTTAATTCAGAAAGAGAATTAAATTTACCGGCAACTCTGACTATATATTCTTCATCCGTATTTTTAATCTTTCCTGTCGGAAAATCGAGGTTAGAAGTTGCTATAGCCTGGGTAACTTGAAGTATTGACAATCCGTAAGAACGGATCTTTTCTCCGTCAAGATTAATTTTAATTTCTCTTTCATCGCCGCCGATTAAAACTACCTGCGCAACTCCGGGAACTTTAGAGAATCTCTGTTTGACGTTATCATCCAGCCATTGATAAAATTCTTTTGAAGGAAGACTGCTTGTAACGCCGATTCTCAGCACCGGGATCTCATCAAGAGCAAATTTTGTAAGAGTAGGCGTCTTTGCTTCTTCCGGCAGTGTTGATACTATTTCATTAACTTTCCGCTGAACCGCCTGCAGTGTAAAATCAACATCTACAGCCTGATCAAATTCTGCCGTAAGAAATGAAACGCCTTCGTAGGATGTTGAAATCAGGGATTTAAGCTGGTCGACGCTTGATATAGCGTCTTCAATCGGTTTTGTAACAGAAGTTTCAACTTCGTTCGGCGATGCGCCGGGATAAACCGTTGTAACGGTAATCCACGGGGAATTCATCTTCGGGAGAAGCTCATAATTTAACTGAGTATAGCTGTATAAACCAAGGACTATTAAAGCCGAAAAAATTACAACTATTAGCGTCGGCCTCTTTATCGATAATTCAGTTATAGTCATTTTAAAATTCCTTATTTATTTAATTCATCGCTCGAATTATTTTTCAACAACCTTAACTCGATAATTGTTTTTCAAATTATTCTGCCCGTTTACAACAATCTGTTCCCCATCTTTTACGCCGTCAAGTACTTCCAGCATATCATCATAGGTACTGCCAATAACAATATTTTTTTCCTTGGCGATGCCGTTTTCAACGACAAACAGCTTTGCATTTTTAACGCTGCCGACTAAAGCTTCGCGCGGAATTAATATCGATTCATTATTCTTTATTGAAGTAAAGCTTATTCTTCCGAACATGCCGGCTTTTAAAGGATACTTGCTGTTGTTGGGTAGAGTTATCTCAACAGGATAAGTATGAGATTCATCTCCTTGAGCGCTGATCGTTTCAATTTTTCCTTTGAAGGTTTCTCCGGGATAAATGTCAGTAAATATTTCAACCTTATCTCCTGGTTTGAGTCTGAATGCATCCTTTTCAGCGACATTCAGTTTAACTTTTAAATTGGAAATATCTACGATATTTGCCACTACCGATCCTTTATTCACATAATCCCCTTCGTCTACATTTTTCGCAGTGACTACGCCGGAAATCGGAGCAGTAATTTTTGTGTCATTGTACTCTCTTTTGGCAGTAATATACTGGGATTCCGCTGATTGAAGCTCAAGTTTTGCAGCTTCCAGTCTGGTAACGGCAATTGAACCTTCTTTAAATAACGACTCGTACCTTTCATAATCTTTCTTTGCTTTTTCATAATTAACTTCTGCTGTTAAATATGCGGCCCGTTTTAGTTCATCATCAAGCTGAATTAAGACAGAACCTTTGGATTTATTATCTCCGACTTTAGCATACACACCGGTAACCCTGCCGGATGCTTCCGCAACTACAGCTACATCGTTGCTACCAGTAATCGTCCCGATTAATTCAAGATTCTTGGAGACTTCTTTTTTACCGGCTTTTTCAACCGTAACCGAATATGTATCAATTACGGAGTTATTCGATTTTGCTTCCAATTTCGATTTGTTATTCATTAAAATGAAAATTATCCCGCCTATCACGAGAAATAAGACTAAACCTATCTTAAGCTTTTTCATTTCAGTATCCTTTATTTTATTAATATTTTAATTCTCTCATCAAAAATTCCTTATGCTTTACTCGGGCAGTTCCATTTCACCAATGGATCTTTCAAGGCTCGCTTTAGCAAGTTCATAATCAACAAGCGACTGAACGTGATTAGTTCTTGCGGTTAACAGCGCAACCTCGGCATCAATTAGTTCCGAATTCAAGGTTAATCCCTGCTTGAATAAATCATTAGTTACTTTGTAATTTTCCTGCGCCTGTTCAACACTTGATTCCGATACGGAAAGTCTTTCCCTTGCTTTAACAAGATTTAAATAATTGCTGCTTATATCCAGGGCCACCGCATCTTTTAAACTCTTATAAGTGTCTTTAGCCTGTTCATACTGCATTTCCGCCTGCGTAGTCTGGTTGCCGGTTTTATTCCAGTTCCAAAGATTGAATGACAACTGAACCCCGACATCCCAAGTGTCTTTAAATTTATCCTGAACAGGAAATATTCTTTGATTCGGCCTGGCGTAGTTGTAATTTCCAAAAAGGTATAGCTGAGGATACCAGCCCGACTGCGCGGCCGTAATTCCAGTTTCACTTGCTTTCACCCGGTAATCCATTGCTCTAAGTTCAGGCCTTTTGTCATAAGCCGTTTCCAGAAGCTGCTCAAAGTTTTTAACCGGCTGCATTTGCAGCTCAATATTATCAACTGTCTGCACATCGGCATTGACAGGAAGACCGACAATACTATTCAAATTAATTTTTGAAAGCCTTACCGCATTATCGGCATCTATTTGTCTGAGCTTTGCCTCAGCAAGCTGGACTTCTACCTTTAACATATCATTTCTTGTTACCAATCCTTCTTCGAACATATTTTTTACATCCGTAAGATGAGCATTCACCTGCTGAACATTTTCATCTACCACTTCCTTAATTTTATTAGCTTTGAATAATCCCCAGTAAGCAGATTTAATATCAAGAATCAGCTGATGCTCATCGCCGGTAAATTCCTCTTTTGCCGCATTAAAATTATATTCAGCCATCCGGCTGCTGCTGCTTAATCTGAAGCCTGTAAAAACCGGCTGCTTTAATGAAAGCTGAAGATTATAATTATCCGGTATGCTTGAGGAAATTTCAAAACTTCCGAGGGGCCCGGCATTAATCGTAAAAGGATCAATTTCGCTTAAGCGCGTATACGAGGCATTGAATGTAAGAGAAGGAAGCCTGTCGGCATTTACTTCGCCGATTCTTGCTTCGGCGGAAACAACTCTTGCATTGGAAGAATGCAGCTCCTCGCTGTTTTCAATTCCAATCTTGAGAGCTTCATTTAAAGTGAGAATCCTTTCTCCTTGCGGTTTACCGGCTGAAGTATCCGATTCTTGAGCGGTAATAGTTCCAACAATAAAAATAAATAGCAGAGCAAAAATATTTTTAATATTGAATGTCATTATTATAAATTCTCCTTAAGTAATTCATCTTTAATATTCCGGATTTCCCGATACAAACTTAATAAGAGGTATAGGGGTAAATCATTGAACCAAGGTTTATTTTGAGGTTTATTTTTTAATAAACCATGCTGATGAGCGGTCTATCGGATATATGAATGGAAGTTTGGAGAGTTGTTAAAATTAACCGGTAAAATTTCTGTTTTAACTTATCTTTTAACTATGTCCTGCTTATGCCTTCGGCAGTGTAAAGAGAAAGGTAGTGCCTGTATTTTTTTTGCTGGTTACTTCAATAGTACCTTTATGCTTGTTAATAAATTCCTTGCAGATTAATAATCCCAATCCTATCCCCTTTTCCTGGTTGGTTCCTCTCTTGGAAATATTTTCTTCAACCTTGAATAATTTATCAACTTCATCTTTTTCCATCCCGATGCCGGTATCTTCAACAGCAACTACTACTTTATCTTTTTTGGCGAAGTTTTTAATCAATATCTTCCCTGACGGATTTGTAAACTTAATCGCATTGGATACTAAGTTCCTGACAACCGTTTCAATCATTGTTTTATCTGCAACGGCATACATTTCTTCGGTTTCGGTAATGATAGATATCCCCTTATTATTTGCTGTCAACTTTAGAAATTCACTCTGCTTTTCCAGAATCGAAGCTATATTAATCTTTTCCGGATTGTAGTCGATACGCCCGGTATTAGCAGCGGACCAAAGCAAAAGATTTTTTAAAAGCGCGGAAATCTCATTAGTTAATTCATTAATAGTCGCGGCAGTTTTCTTTTTTTCATCGTCTGTAAGTTCATCAAAACTTTCATTAAGAATATCAGTATAGCCTTTAAGCGCATTGATTGGATTTATCAGGTCATGCGAAATTATAGAATACATCCTGTCTTTATTAAAATTCAGTTCCCGCAGATTATTATTCAGCTTAATTAATTTAATCGTTCTTTGTTCAATTTCTCTGAAAAGCTTTTCCCGTTCTATTGCATGCCGCACCACGCGGTAAATAAAATCGCCTTCATAATTCCCTTTGTAAATATAATCCTGGGCCCCGCTGCGGATCGATTCCAAAGTAAGATTACTGTCATTCATCCCTGAAAGTATAATTACAGGTGTATTTCCGGATTTCTTTTTAATTTCATAAAATGTATTAATTCCGCTGCTGTCGGGAAGATTAAGGTCTGCTACAATTATGTCAAAAGATTTTTGAGAAATGTTTTCAATACCGGTTTTTACATTTGAGGTATGGGTAATTTCAAATTCATTGTAGTAATTATTAATTAAGTTTTCAGAGAAGAGCCTTGCATCGTGTATATTATCTTCAATCAGCAGGAGCTCGATTTTCTTCTCATCTTTTAACTCATCTAATCCGATACTCATCAAATCCTCTATAATTCTGGCAAATACTTATTAGAACTCACACTTAAAATAAAAGGGAAATATAATTTCCACGTGACCTATGATAAATTTTTCAAAAAATAAAAGCATTTTCTGTCTCATTTTAGGTCAAAAAATTATCTACACATTTTTTACTTCTTTTTTATAACTTTCAAAATCTGAATAATTAAACATCGGTAATGAAAATAAAGTTTCAAGAGAAACCGCTTTTTTATATTCTTTTATTTGTACTTCTGGTCATTGTAATCAGCATTGCCGGCATTCTCTTCTTTAATTACACACTGAATCAGGAGAGGAATAAAGCATACAGCAACTTATCAACATTGGCGAGATTAAAAGTAAATCAAATATCTAAATGGCGGGAAGACCGGATAAGCGAAGCGGAATTTATTCAAAGCAACTTCCAGTTTAAACGGCTGGTATCCGGCTATCTTAAATACCCTCAATTCCATGCAATTAAAAAAGATATTATTGAATGGCTGAGACCAATAAAAGAAAATCACGAGTATACAAATATCTCCATCATTGATACATCAGGGAAAATATATTCCCTCTTTCGGGAAAAAGACAGCTTAAATGTTCAGGATAAAATACTCTACAATTTATCTATTAAAACTAAAGAGATAATCCTAAGCGGTTTTTATAAGAAAGAATTTACTAATGAAGTCAGAATGGGGAGCTTTATTCCTTTGTCTCTGCCGGAAGTAAATAACGGGCAGACATTTGCCGTCCTGGAGCTTAGGATAGATCCAAGAATTAATTTGTATCCATTAATCGAATTATCACCCACTACCAGCGAAACCGCAGAATCCTTTATAGTAAAAGAAGAGGGTGACAGTGTGGTTTTCCTCAGCGATTTGAAATTTAAGGAAAATGCTGCGGCATCCTTCAAACTACCATTGTCTATGAAAGACTTGCCTGCTGTTATGGCCGTTAAAGGGAAAACAGGAATATATGAGGGAGTTGACTATGATGGTGAAAAGGTTTTAGCCGATCTGAGCAGTATACCAAACTCTCCCTGGTATATCATTTCAGATATGTATCTCGATGAAGTGTATTCACCTATAAGGAGACAGGCATTCTATATCTTAGTAGGTGTATTAACGCTTATTCTTCTCAGCGGATCAATTGTATTTATTGCATGGAAAGATGAAAAAATAGAAGCCGTTAACAAGCAATTGCGCTTTGAACGCGAGAAAAAGGATCTGTTCAAAAATATGTCCGAGGGATACGCTTACTGTCTGATGATTTTAGAGAACGATGTCCCTTTAGATTTTTTGTTTATCGAGGTTAATGATGCATTTGCTGAATTAACGGGATTGAAAAATATAGTAGGTAAAAGAATTACCGAGCTTAATTCAAAAGTAAAAGAAAAGTATCCTGAGTTGTTCGAGATCTGCATACGGGTTGTGCTTACCGGTGTACCTGAGAAATTTGAAACCTATAGACCTGCCATAGGGAAATGGATTTCTGTTTCGGTTTATAGTCCAAGGAAAGGATATTTTGTTGCAATAATTAACGACATTACTGCTCAAAAAAAATACGTCACTGAATTAAAAAAGTTATCAAGTGCAGTTGAGCAAAGCCCGGCGAGTGTTGTAATAACAGATTTAAACGGAAATATTGAATATGTAAATCCTAAGTTTACGGAATTAACGGGCTACACCTTTGATGAGGTAATCGGAAAAAATCCGAATATTCTTAAGTCGGGGAAAACACCGAAGAGTGTGTATACAAAACTGTGGAAAGCAATTACTCAAGGCCAAGAATGGCAGGGTGAACTGCTCAATAAAAAGAAAAGCGGAGAATTCTTCTGGGAGTATGCTTCCATTTCTCCGATTAAAAATGAATCCGGCACCGTGACACATTATGTTGCTGTAAAAGAGGATATAACTAAAAAGAAGCAGATTGAAAAAGATTTAGAAGAGAGCGAAGAAAGATTCCGCAGAATGTTCGAAGATCATAATGCAGTAATGCTTTTTATAGAACCGGCTACAGGAACAATAGTTGATGCCAATCCGGCCGCTGTCCAATTTTACGGCTATCCAAAAAAATCTCTGTGTTCAATGAAAATTCAGGAAATAATCCAACTGCCGCCTGAAGAAATGGAAATTGAAGGGTGGGAGGGGATAAATAAAAGTCCGGTTCACTACATATTCCCTCATAAATTGTCTAATGGAGATCTCCGCATAGTAGAAGTTTATTCCTCCCCTCTTGAAATAAAGAAGAGACCTCTTCTATTTCATATCATCCATGATATAACCGAGCGAAGACAAGCTGAAGAAGCCTTACGTGAAAGTGAAGAGCGATTCCGCAATCTTGCTGATTCTATGCCGCAGATAGTGTGGACAGCAAATCCCGATGGGGCAGTAGATTATTACAATAACCGTGTGACGGAACTGGAAGGCATATCCCAAAACCATGATGGTACATGGAGATGGGTCCCGGTACTCCATGAGGATGATGTTCAGCCGACCTTAGATGCCTGGAACAGGTCATTGAATTCAGGTATGTATTATGAAGTTACCCACCGTGTTAAAACAAAAGACGGGAAATATAAGTGGCTTTTAAGCAGGGCTTATCCTATAAAAAACTCAGACGGCAATATTATAAAATGGTACGGCACGGCTACCGATATTAATGAACAAAAAGAGACCGAGCAGGCCCTCGAGCTTGCTTTACTCGAGGTTAAGCGTTCCAACAAAGAATTAGAGCAATTTGCATATACCGCTTCGCACGATCTGCAGGAACCGATAAGAATGATCAGGAGCTATGCCCAGTTGCTTGAAATAAGAAATAAACAAAATCGTAATAAAGGCGGCCAAGAATATCTTCAATATATTGTCGAGGGCGCCTCAAGGATGCAGCAGCTTATAAACGACCTGCTCATGTATTCGAGAGTTTCTACAACCAAGAAAAACTTCGAAAATGTTGATTGTAATTTAGTATTAAAAGATGTCCTTGAAGATTTAAAATTCCGGATACAGGAAGAAAATGCGGTTATAGAAGCCGGCAGTATGCCTATAGTAAAAGGAGACAGGACCCAGCTTAGGCAGTTATTCCAGAATCTTATTCAAAATGCTGTTAAATTTAGATGCGAAAAAAATCCTGAGATAAAGATCCGAAGCGAGAGAAAAGATAATAAATGGCTGTTTTCAATCAGTGATAATGGAATCGGGATAGATTCCAAATTTCATGAAAGAATTTTTATTATATTTCAAAGGCTGCATCCCCGCGAAAAATATCCGGGCACCGGGATCGGGTTAGCCATCTGTAAAAAAATTATTGAGAGACACGGCGGGCAGATATTTGTTGAATCAGAATTAAAAAAAGGCTCTACATTTTATTTTACAATTCCTGCATAAATGAATCATTTGGATTATCCTACGGTATTGTTAGTCGAAGACAACAGGGCAGATATTGATTTATTAAAAGAATCGTTTTCTTTTCTAAAGCTGGAGATAAATTTATATGTAATCTCGGACGGCAGCCAGGTAACGGATTTCCTAGAGAAAAAAGGGATATTTCAAAACATTAAAAAACCCGATCTAATTATATTAGATATAAATCT
>DAISZW010000122.1:0-10107 GCA_036824595.1 Ignavibacteriaceae bacterium | reverse complement strand
TCTGCCGGATTTATTTATGTAAGCGATATAGGTTCAGATGAAATCTATAAATTAGATACACTGGGAAATATGGAAAAAGAGATCGGCGGCTACGGGTGGGATGAAGAAGCATTCGATGATCCGGTTGATGTCTTCGCAACTCCTTTAAATGTCTACGTATCAGATAAGAATAACCACAGGATCCAGCGCTTCGATAAAGATTTGAATTTTATATCCCAGCTTTCCGCAAGAGAAAATGCCCCCTTAAATGAACAATTCGGATATCCGCTCGGCTGCGTAACTTCATCTCAGGGTGATTTGTTTATACTGGATTCCGAAAATAAAAGAATTATTAAATTCGACCTGTTCGGAAATTTTATCCAGAATTTCGGAGGATATGAGGCGGGCGAGTATATGCTTAATTCGCCTGAAAGATTGGCAATATCGGGAAACAATAGCATTTATGTTCTGGACCGAGACGATATTAAAATCTTCGATCAGTTCGGAAACGGTGCAGCTGTCTTTCCGGCTGAAACTAAGCTGAATAACATAAAAATTATTTTCAGTAATTTAACAGTTAATAATGAAGATGAAATTTTTTTCGCGGATCTTAAAAATCCTTCGTTAATATTAAATAAATTAATTCTGAAAGATTATCCTGAAGATTATAAGGAAAAACCGGAAATAATATGCTCTTTAATCTTCAACGATAAGCTTTATATTCTCACATCAAAAGAAATCCTGGTTTATTCAAAGTAAATTGGCTGAGAGTAATGAAATGAACATATCCGGCTTGAATGCTGAGAAAACTGCACTCATAAGAACCGGTTATATACCGTTGAAAAATAAAATAAGAATATTTAGAATTTCAATATTTCTCCTGCTGCTTGCCTGGTGTACAGGATTTTCTCTGCTCCCTATTTCACCGAACAACGAAGCCGTATTGGTATTTCAACCCGCTTTAAAGAAAATTTATTCTTCATTTTGCCATCAGGATCAGGAGAAGACCATACATTTAGGTGAATATTTCCTGGTTTGTGCACGGTGCAGCGGAATATATTTCGGTGCAGCCTTAACCGCATTAATTTCTATATTCATTTTTTTAAATAAAGAAATTCATCTGAATGTAAGAACCGGGATAATCTTAACACTTCCCATGCTTTGCGATGTTGTTTTATTCAATATCGGGATCTACAGCTATTCAATAACTGCAGCATTTACAACCGGAATAATCTTTGGTTCTGCAGCAATTATTTTTATTTTAAGTTTAATTGAAAACAATTTTTTCTACAATTCACCGGGGCTAATTTGAAAAAATATCTGCCTGCTTTAGTCTGCGGTTTTGGCGCCTCAGTTATTACAACTGTGCCTGGCCTAAAAGATTTAGGCTGCTGCCTGTTTGTTCCGGTTGCTGCAATGCTGTCTGTGATTCTTTACAAAAGGACAGACAATTCTATATTAAAAATCGAAGCAGTTGCTGCAGTTGGATTTGGCTTTGTTACCGGAGTTGTTGCGGCTTTTTTTGCTTCATGTTTTGATATTCTAATTACTTTTATTGCACGTTCCAATGAATTTACCGCCGCGCTTCCCCAAACAGAATCGATGATTAAAAGTTTGAAACTTGGTCCCATAGTGGATGAATCCTTAAAAATGTTGAAAAATATTGCTGCGGAAATCAGCAGGACAGGATTCTCTCCGCTCTATACAGTTTTTATTTTTATAAGCAATCTGATTACGTTTTCCATTTTCGGGATTCTCGGCGGATTAATTGGAATGCTGTTCGTTAATAAAAAAACCTGATTAATGTAAATGATTGCCGCTTTAATTTTTGCTGCTCACCTGGTTTTTACTTTAATCATCTTCACAAAAAAATGGCAGGATGAGGGGCTCCCCGGTGCATTTCTGAATATTGCGCTCATAGGAATATTATTTTCAGTCGGCTGGTCGATTACAGGGATATTAGCTAAAGCAGTAATGGAGCAAAAAGGATTCGGTCTTCATTTCGACAGGGATACTTTTTCTTTGGTTTTGATAACTGTCGGCGAATACTTTTTCTACAAAATGTATTTTAAAGATGTTTTTTCCGGAGATAAGAAGATTACTGAAGACGGTACGGAAAAACAATAACCGCAGTCTGCTCCATTTGCTTTTGAACAGCGCTTAAAGGCTCGAACGACCACTGACGCAGAGCATTTATCGCAGAATTTTCCAGCCTTGTATCGGCTTTAGTTAAAGGAAAAATAGTACCGATTGACCCGTCGGGTAGAATTGTAAATTTTAATCTTATATCCGCTTCTTTCTGAACACCGGAAGGATAATCGGGAATAAAGTAATAAAGGATCTTCCTTTGACCTTTGCCGCCCCAGTCGATATCGAATCCAAAGCTTCCTTCCCCTTCCGCTAAATTTCCCTGGCCTTCTGTTTCTACTTCCGAATCCGCAGTTTCATCGGTTTTGGTTTCACTCGCTGTACTTAATTCCTTTTCAGTATCGGCCGGTTTAATTACTTCTTCGTCGGATGTATTTTTTGCTTTTGGAAGCTCTACTTCCTTAACTTCGGTGCTTTTATCGGGAGTCTTATTTTCTTTCTGAGGTTTCGGTGCTTCATCAACCTTTTCTATTTGAGTTCCGATTGCGCCTGAAGAGCCGGTTTCATTCGACTCGCCGAACGAAAGCTCAACATATTCTTTAGCCGCATAATCCATCGAAAAAGTTATAAGCATGAGCAGTATAAACATTATTACATGGAAAGCAACCGAGATCGAAAAAGATAAATGTCTTATTGAACTGTATCTCATATAAATGCCATTTAAATAGTTTTCTTTTCCGTTTCTATCACAAATTTTTCTATTCCGATTCCTTTAGCCGCATCGAGCACCTTAATTACAGTTTCCAGCGGAACGCTTTTATCAGAACGGATAATCAGATTCTCTTCATTGCTTGTAACTCTATATGAATTTAACTTTGAAGGAAGCATGTCAATGCTTGTAGGTTCATTTCCGAAAAATATTCCTCCTGCCTCGGTTATAGTAACGATCATCCTTGAAGGTGTTGACTGCTCCATCGATTTGGCTCCGGGCAGCTTAACTTTTACGCTTGTGCTGATTACAAACTGCGATGTAAGGAGAAAGAATATCAGCAAAAGAAAAATTATATCCGTTAATGAAGAATATTGAAAAATACTTAACGGTTCATTCGACATTCTAAATTTCATTTTTATACCAGCTCTTTATGATTAATAATATCCTTAATATTTTGACATTTCCCATTTAACATCATCCATCAACCATCATCCATCTAAATATCTATCTCAATCTCTTCTTCAACATCTGTAGTTTGCGCGGAGCTGTCCTGGACAACATCGATTACATCATTTGCTACGGCTTCCATATCGCCTACAAGCTTTTTAACGGCATTAAGGAAATAGTTATAAAAAGCGAGAGCAGGAATACCTACCATCAAACCGAATGCGGTAGTAATTAATGCTTCCCAGATGCCTCCGGCAAGATCACTCGGATTAACTGTACCCTGCAGATCCTCAATAATCATGAAAGCAGAAATCATTCCTGTAACGGTTCCTAAAAATCCAAGCAGCGGTGCAATTCCCGCAACGGTTGCAAGAACCGGCAGACCTTTTTCAAGCTTGCTGATTTCCTGTGAACCGGCATTCTCTATAGCATCTTTAACTCTTTCATGCCCGAGCTTATACTTCTTTAATCCTTTTCTGACAATATTTGCAATGGGTGATTTTTCTTCCATGCAGTAGCCGATTGCACCTGATATATCTTTTTTCCTAATCGAACCTCTGATTCTAACCATGAAGGCCGGGACATTAATTTTGGCCTTTCTCAGAACAATATACCTGTCAACAACTACTGCCAACCCAATTATTGAGCAGAGCAGGATTGGCCACATAATTACACCGCCTTTTAGAAAAATTGAGAACAGATCCATATATATCCTCTAATTTTAATTAATAATTTCTTACTTCAAAAATTTCTTACTTCAAAAAACTCTTTGCCTGTTCGTAGCTTTTAAAACCTCTTATCATAACCCGGTAATAGACTGAACCATCGGAACGGGAAACCATATCTACATATGCATCATAATTTGCTTTTTTCAAACTAGCAACTTGAGCATTTGCTCTGGTTTCCGTATTAAACGAAGCTATCTGAACTATATAATCGTTCCCCAGTCTATAAATATAATCTCCTAAATTTTCAAGCTTTGTACTTGGTACCGTTGTGCTCGGTTGAGTTGTGCCGCTTTCCGTTTTGGGTGCTTCAACCTTCGGGGCACCTGTCAATCCTGCCAAAGAAACTGCTATTATAGAAGAATCGATCGGCTGTGTGTATAAGTTATCTTTATTCTCGTTTTTGCTGTAAGGATACGTAACCGGAATTGCAAAATCTCTTTCAATTGTCTTTGGATTCTTAACCACGACTGTAACAGTTTTTCCGGCTCCGTTATTTTTCTTGAAGATATATTCATAATACAGGAAAACGCCTACGCCAACAAACAGGAGAAATATAATCAGTGTAAGAATCGTAGTGCTCTTTCTCTTATGCGATGTTTCTTTATCAATCTCCTCGATTTTGGAAATATATTCCTTAAGATCTTTCTGTGCGCGGTCCTCTTCCAGTACTGGCTCCTCTGCTTTTACTTCATGTTCCTCTTCTTCGCTGTCCGCAAGAAAATCAATTTTCTCTTTTGAAACACCCGGTTTTATTTCTATGTATCCTTCCTCATCGGTAGTTTCAGCTTCATCCTTTTTCTCTTCTTCTTTAAATTCCTCCGGGACAGGAGGTTCTTCAGCATCTTTTAAGAAACCCTCTTTCCAATCGTATTTTAACTTAACAGGTTTAATTACTTCATAGTCTTTATCCTCAGAAGGTTCAGCGGAAGATTCGGGAGTTTCTGTTCCGTACTCAGACTTCGGTTCATTAATTGTTTCGTCAATATTTGTAAAAGTTTCTGCCTGACCTATTCCTTCATTGAATTCTGCATCGGTAAAGTCTTTTATTTTTTCATCCTGCCCGAATTCCTCTTCATGAACAGGCGGTTCAGGTTCAATGTTCTCCTCTTCAGGCTGAATTAAAGGCGGTTCAATTTCCGGCAATTCACCGGAATCCATAGTTTCAAGCCCAGGTTCTATCTTCTGTTCAAAATCATGAAAAGGCTGCTCCTCTTCGGGAGTTTCAATTTTATCACTTAATGGATATTCATCTTTAGATAAACTTAAACTTTCATCAAAAATTTTAGGAGAAGTAATCTCCCCTTGTGCGGTTTCACTTTTTTGTACAATATCTTCTGGAGCAGCTGAATCTTTTGTTTCCGGTTCCTCAATTTTTCTCTCAACCGATCCGGCACCGGTGATTGTCTCCGGTTCATTCTCCTGAGCCTCAACTGATTCTTCTTGAGTTTCCTGAGCACCGGTTTCATCTTCCCCAAGTGATTCTTCGGTGCTTTCTTCAACAGGTTCTTCCCTTCTGCCCGGTTCAATTATACTGATTTCGTCAAACTTCCACGGAATATTTGCGCCGAATGAAGCTTTGGAGAGGAGTTTATCAATATCTTTTTCTTCGGCCGGAGGCTCGGCTTTCACTTCCTTTTTCGTTTCCTCTTCTGGGGACGGCAATGTTTCAGGTCCGCCGGTTTCACTCACCGGAATCTGATCTTTTTCCTCACCGGAGATATCCTCGGCTTTATGTTCATGCAAATCACTTAATTGTTCATCGATATGTTTTGTTTCCGGCGGAACTACTTCTTCTTTTTTATCTTCCGTAAAAGTATCCGCAAGTTCCTCTTTCACCTCATTAAACTTTTCTTCGATAGTTTCCGCTGAAGGAATTATTTCTCCTTTTTTATCTTCTTTAAAAGTTTGTTCCAATGCTTCAGTTAATTCATTGAATTCTTTTTCCGCTTCCGGAGTAAGTAATTCCTCTCTCTCCGAAATATCAGTCTTATCACCTGGAAGAACAGCGGTATCAGTCTGTTGAAAACTCATTTGCTGCTCATCAACAGCAGCAGCCCCGGGGACAAATACCTCGTTCTCTTTATTTTCATTCTTAATAACTTTCGCATTTACCAGAAGCCGGGCAGCCTTCGATTCGAGCAGCCGGATTAATTCATTATAAGACTGCGGAATAAAATAAGCATCCCTTTTCTGGAACAGGTGGATTACAGGTTTGTTAAAGCTTAAGCTGAAAGGCGCATCGATCTCCGCAAAATCATGTTCATATTTGGCAGGAACAATAAAATACAGCGGGTCCTTTGTATTAATCTTTTCGGAAGATTCGGAGTAGACAATCAGATCAATCCATCCGGAACCGGGAAAGATTGATTTAGCATCTCTGATGCTGCTCTCCCCGTTTGCTTTTGCGATTTTATAATGCAAGAAGCCTAAATCCTTTATTTGGATTATATCTCCAGGGTTTAGAATATCTGCCGCGCTTCTAATGAAGATCTCAAAGAACAAGGAAGCTTCGGTTTCAGGAGCACCCGCAATTAATGCTGTTTTTCTAATTAATTCCGATTTATTCATTTTTTTATTTTATATTTTGGTAAAGCCTACCATTGAAAATTAATTCCTCCAATTAAATCAAGCGGAGGATCAAAATACCCATTCCATGTGTAATTATCCCGGTTAAATATGTTTGCAAGCTGCAGTGTTATAAAAAAATTGGGCATTATTTTATAAGAAAATTTTGTTCCTAAATCAATATAGGAATTTATATAACTAAGATTTTCAAGATCGGTATATCTTTTCGAAGCTAGATAAAGAGATGCATCGGTTCTCAATCCGAATTTAAAATCGTATCCGTAGGATAAACTCGCTTTAACAACCGGGTAATATGGAATAAAATTCCTGCTCATATCGCGTGTATCATTTATTTCAACTCGACCGTAAAATACACCATAGGGCCCTAGATGAAATAATAAATTTGAAAATGCCGTCCAGCTTCTTGCCTTCACTGTTTCGATATCAAATTTTCCGGGTTCGACAGAATTTACGAAATAAGGAAAATCAGATGCCAGGAAATAATCGAGTCCCGCATCAATTTGAAAATACTTTTCAAATTCATATTTAACAACACCTTTTACGGCATTAATTTTCTTGTAATAAATATTGAAAAAATTATTCTGGTTAAAATATCTGTTCTGTCTTAATAAATCCCCGCTTGTTAAAAATTCAGCTTGGGGTGCAAACTCTCCGAAGACGGAAAGATTATCGCCCAGCACTACCACAACGGACGCATAAGGTGAAAGAAAATTTCCGCTCCATGCCCTTGAATATGTTAGGCCGAAAGATCCCTTAACCACATCGGAAATATTCAATCCTGCCGCAGGTCTTACTGAAAAATAATTGTATTTGGCATCGCTCATTAAATTATTTTCTGCATACTGTCTTTTATAAAGCAGATCAGCGCCGAGATTCATTCCGTCAAACTTTGCTTTGATGAATCCGCCCAGATGCAGAAGATTTTCCGTGAAATTTTCTTCATCAAGAGAGGTATAATTATTCCCGATTTCGGCTTTAATTTGATATGCATTGTTCAGGAGATTTTCAAATGAAAATCCGATATTTCCTGCATGCAGAAATCTTTTTTGGTCCAGATTCGGTACGGCGAAAAATTTAAAAGTATTCTTTGAATAATCTCCCTGTAATTTAAACAGTGTTCCGGGAATGAATGCCGCATCATTGCTCACCTGGTAATTAAGATTTAACCCGCCTCCGAAGAGATAACTTTCGCTGTTGGGAACATAAGCACGCTGATTCTCTGCTTCCGCAAAACCTTCAAACAGCCAATTGCCGAAAGGCTGCGAATAAGAAAATTTAACAAACGGCAGAGTATACCTGCCGACGCCTGCTTCCAGTTTTCCGTTATTATAGTTTAATGAATCGAGAAGATTTATATCTTTCATCATCGGATGGGGAATTTCTTTTATTTCAAGTTCCTCAGGAGAAAAAGCCGGCTTGAAGAATTCATCCGATAAAGTCGGGACAAATTCGGAAGGTAACTTTTTTGCTTTTTGAACGGAAATCATATCAGGTCCTGTAATCACAAAATCGGGAAGTTCAACGGTTGGAGTAGTGCTTCTGCCCTCCTGTCCGAATGAAACGGCACTTACTGCAAAAATAAAAATTATAAAAATTTTTCTATTCATCTCAGCTCCCTCAGCTTTTCCTGCGCTTCCTTGCCGAACTGATCTCCTCTATGATTTGCTAAAACCGTCCGGTACATTTCTTTTGCTTTGGCATTTTCATTTAACTTGGTGTAACACTCGCCTAATTTTAGATAGGAGCGGGTCAGCCATTCGCCGTATGCCGGGAAAATTGTTCTGACTCTAACAAAGGCAGTTATTGCATCGTCTATTTTATTCTGTTCAAGCATTGTTTCTCCGTAATAATACTGTCCTTTTGCTCCAAGATCATCGCTCCTTGTATCTGCAAGCCCTTTAAAATAAAGCTCGGCATTAGAATACCTTCCTGCGGCAAGTTCAATGAAACCTAATTCAAGTTTGGCTTTATCGGCAAAAATACTTTCTTTATGGTAAAGAACAATCTCATCAAAAACCTCATATGCGGCAGATAAATCTTTCTTATTAACAAGAGTCATTCCTTTCAGGAATAAAAGATCGGCAGCTCTCGGAGAATTCTTAAGTTTTTCTATTGCTTTATTGTAAATATCTTCGGCTGCGGCAAAATTTTTCATGCTGTTATAGGTGTTCCCCATTTCAATGACCGCTGATGCCGCAATCTCGCTTTTAGGATAAAGATCAAATACTCTTTTGAAATTATATATGGCTTCTTCATTTTGCTTTAAATTCTGAGCACTCTTTCCGATCCAGTAATAAGCATCGGCTATTAATTCGCTTTTCGGGTATTTAGCCGCAAACTCTTTATAGCTTAATTTTGCATCCTCATACTTTCTCTGACTGTAATAAATCTCTCCTTTTTTGAAGAATATCTGGTCTGAAAAGCTTAAGCCCGGATTGCGGTTTACAAATTCATCGATCAAAGCAACCGCATTTTCAGGCTGCTTCTTTGCAACGTAGCTGTACTGAAGTCCGTTTACCGCATCGAAAACGTAATTACTTGAAGGATAGCTTGTTAATAATCTTTGATAATTTACGATTGCCGAATCGTATTTTCCCATATTAAAATAAGTATCGCCTATGGAATAATAGATCACCGGTGCCAGCTCGCTGCCGGGATAAACACTTAAAACATTCCGGTAATTTGAGATTGCTTCCCTGTACCTGTTCTGCTGAAACCGAATCCAGCCCAATAAATAAAGTGCTTCATCACCATAATCGGAATTAGGAAAACGCTGCTGAATATTTTTAAACTGGTTAAACGCACCTTCCGAATCGCCTGACTTAAATAATGACTGCGCATATTGATAATTTAAATAAGGATTATTTACCTGGTCTGGATTTATATTAAATAATTCTTTGTAGATTTTCCCGGCTGCAGCAAAGTTTTTAGCCCCGTAGTAGCTGTCAGCCAGCCTCATTTTAGCATCGGTGAAATTTTTATCTTTTGGGTATTTTTTAGTAAAATCGGAAAAGCAAAGAACCGCATTATCAAAATCCCTCAAATCAAAATAAGCGTACCCTTTCCCGTATAATGCCGAAGGTGCAAGTTCTTTGCTGGAAGAATTAATTTTGTTGTAGCAGGATATCGCTTCTTTATTGCTTCCTTTGTAAAAATAACTTTCTGCCAGATAAAAATTTGCCTTATCCTTTTCAAAATTCGGATCTATCTCAATTAATTTTTCTAAATTAATGACTGCATCCTCATACTCATTTAAATAATAAAGTGAGGCGCCAAAGCCCAGTATTGCCCGTTTTTTAATATCCGGGTAATTATCAGAGATTGAAATCGACTGCTCAAAACTCTGCTTTGCTTTTTCATACTGCTTTTTATTCAGCTCAATTTCACCTTGAAGAGTATAAGCCCTGGCTCTCACCCTGGCATCATTGGAATTAATCGCATCGTTGATAAAACTTTCTGCATTCTCAAAATTTTTTTCGTTAAAAGAAAGGACCCCCATTTGATACTGTACGCCGCTTGCGATTTTTGCATCGGGATATTTTTTTAAAAATTCATTGTAAATCTGAA
>DAISZW010000121.1:0-10180 GCA_036824595.1 Ignavibacteriaceae bacterium | reverse complement strand
GAATTCAGGAAAATGAACAGAAGGACTGAGATTGTAGCTAATCTTCTCATAGCATACTCCTTTTTAATTTTTGTTATAATGAAAATAAAATAGACAGCCGATTGACATTATCAAAAATTTCGAACTTCGAATATGAATAATTAACTTCAATATTATAGTCGGATACCGATGTATTAAATCCGACCCCCGCGGACCACGAAGCCAAATCTCTGTTTGTCTGATATCCGCCCCTCAAAGAAATTATTTGCAGAAATTTATATTCGATTCCCATATTAACTCTTTCGGAATAGTTATTCTGATGAAGGAAATCGACTGCAAAGGTGAGATTATTATCCGCAGCAATTTCTTCATTAATAACTTCCATTAAATTCATTGCCGCCCCCAGCGAGAACAGCAGCGGAAGCTGTTCATCGATTTCTTCCCTTTTAAGATCTGAAGAAAAATTCCTTATAGACATTCCGAACATAAAGCCTTTAAAATCAGTTATATATTTCACGCCTGCATCGAAAACCAATTTAACGGCATTATTATTTTTTAATCCTGATTCAAGCAAGCTCTCTCCCAGATTTTGCCCTGCTAACTTGACTGTTCCGCCAACGGAAAATTCCCGAGAAATAGCTTTAGCATAAGTTAAACCGGCGGAATATGCCCCCACGTTGCTAACTTCTCCGTTGTCTTTATAACCAAGAGGATAAAGATCTCTTTCGGCTTCAGAGATTAAACTGGTACCATTAATAACTCCGTAGTCAACAGTAATAAGATGAATTCCCACAACTCCGTAATCATAAAGATTCCATCCAACTGCACCGCTTAAATAATTTATATCGGCAATCCATTGAGTATAGCTGACGGAAACTTCAAACTGTTTTTCCAAATGACTTAAACCGGCAGGATTATAAAAAATACTCTCCGCCCCGATGCCTGCCGAAGAATAAGCCTCCCCCACTGCGCTGGCTTTCGGCGATGTACCCACTAATAAAAAATTCATTGTGGATTGCGCAGTTTTATTTAAATCTACCTGGGGAAAAACAGATACAAAACTCATCGTCAAAAACAATACTGAATATTTCATTTTCGTTTTCATGTCGTTCTCATTAACGGACTACAACAAATTTTTGATAGCTGTGTTCGCCGTTAGGCTTCTGAAAAACAGCGATATAAATTCCGCTGCTTATAACCTGCTGACTGTCTGTAATCATGTTCCAGGAAACAAGCCCGGTATTATCAAGCGGTTCGTTATGTTCAATTGTTTTTATTAAATCTCCATTCTCAGTATAAATTTTAATAGATACTACGGAAGGAAGATTATAAAAATTTAGCTGCCTGCCGTCGATACCTGCATAATATTGTTTTACCAAAGGATCATTAATGTTATATGGATTAGGAACAACTCTTATCTGGGTTATATCATCAGGAATATTTTTTCTGGGCGGGGGATTAATAGAAAGAATATTTGTCACCCAAAGCCTGCTGCTTAACAGGATTTTACCCCTGGTCGTCGGATCGGCATTTAAATCATTCTCATCAATTATTGCTTTGGTTTGAATGTAATAATAATATGGAGCGCCGGAAACGGCAGTCGTATCGGCTGTAATATGCTCGCTTGCTTTATCTTCCGGACCGGAAGAATATATTTCCTGATAAAAGACAGTATCCTGGTTTGATAGTTTTCTCATTATCCTGTAGCCTGCAAAATTCGGCAGTGCCTCCGCTTCAGAATTTCTCCACTCCAGTATTACTCCGCTTTGTGAAGATCCCCTTACATAAAAATATTCAGGGGGAGGAGGAGCCTGCGGTATATTATAACTGTGATCGAAGTTCCATTTGGCTCTCCACGCAGTAAGCATAACCGAGTCAATCCCCATGCTTATCCAGCGATCTTTGATTTTATCCTGGTCGGATGCACCTTCCGGAAATACAAAATTTGAAGGAAGCCAGCCTGTATTCTGATCAGGCATATCAGGCGGATCGCTTAGAGTGCCGTTTAACCATTGCCGGCCAATTTCTGCAGATTTTTCTATTCCGATACCTGCTATGCCTACAGCATAAACAATTCTTATTTTATGATCCGGAAGGAAATTGTACGGCCCGAAGCTGCTTAAATTTTTTGAATTAACCGACTGGCGTGTTCCGGCCCGGAAATCTGAAAAATCAGAAGTTCCGAGTTCATCATTATTAATTCCGTGGTGAGTGCCGGGAATACTATTCTGCATCGGATATCTATCGGAATAGCCGCCGCTGATTGCCCAATAGTTTTTACTGCCGTATATATCTTCTCCTGCATCCGGATCGGGAATTTTTGTTTCAGTTCCGATATAGGTTACCTTGGGCTGAAGGAAATCATCTGCATCATTTGAAGGATCCAGAAAGGGTACTTTTGATGCATGAAGAATCGTATAAAAAATAAAATTGCTGTTTAATAATCTTCCGTTTTGACTTTGTGCGGGAGCACCCATATTATCCCCCGGATTGGCAGGATTGTCTGCACTGTAAAAATAAAATACTCTTAGTGAATCACCTTCTCTTCCCCCGTAATAATGCTGCCATACATAACCATAGTTCGGCCTTTCGGATGCAGGCGGAGAAGGGTAAGAGCCATTTGAATAGTAATTATTTGTTGTCCCCTGATTCATGGAAAAATAGAAATTTCTCAGGGTATCCTGAACCACGGTAATGCTGCTGTCAGGATTTATATGATCTACTCCAACATTATGCAGCTCAACTTCAATAATTACGTAGTTATCGTTATAGTTTTGACTCCAGAATAAAATTTTCCGTTTAACCTCAACTCCAAGTACATTCTTATAGGTGGATTCAATTATCTGATCGTATGTTCCCTCCGTAAATTTAGTCGGATCGTATTCGCCAAATTCTGGAAGCCCGGGCGATTGGCCGTTTACTGTATGATCAGCATATCTATATATTACATAATTAGTTATCGGGACGGTAACATTGCCGAAAGGCATATAATCATTTCTTGGTCCGAAAACAGCAGCGGGAAATAAGGAATCATCCGGAGCAGTCCAATTAGTGCAGGCTAACCTGAAACCGGAGCCAAGATAATTTTCAGTTCCTTGTCCTCTGAACTGTAAAATGTCGTAATCATTGGGGAAAAAGCCGGCTCTGAAATCGAATGTAGCCTGATCGCCGTTTGCAGCAACGCCTCCCCAAATCCTGCCGATTTTTGTTTGAGCCGTACCGAATTCAGGTTCTTCTTGAGCAAATAAAAATTTGCTGAAAAATAAAAAAACTAATATTAAGTACATTTTTTCCAAAAATAACATTAATAGCTCCCGCCTAAAAGTCCACTTTAATTCCAAACCATATATCTCTCGGCTGACCATATAAGAAATAAGTATAGTTAGGATTGTCTATGTATGGTTTATCGGAAGACTGCATCTCGCCAACTTCATCATCCCCAGGTAAATAATATCCCGGGTTTTGACTTCTTAAGCCGTCATATTCAGGAGAATTATACATTGGGAGGCGAAGCGAAGCTAAATAATTAATCAAGTCTAATGAACCTGAGTCCCCCCCCTCACCCTCACCAAATTCAGTATCTGCTGCAGACAGACCGAATGGAAATCCATAACCAACGAGGTTCACCTTAAAATTGAATAGATTATTTACATCGAGGAAAAATGTGGTATTTAATCCGAGCAAATCTACAGATTTGCTTACTCTCAAGTCGACCATAAAATAATCAGGCCACTGAAGATTATTAGAATAATAAAGTTTGCCGAGACGATTAAATGTAAAATATTCGCCTGCTTTCCATTCAGTTAGAAAAGTAAATCTCCAATCGGACATAATTTTATTCATCCATTCGGCATTGAATGATGTTTCCGGCGACCTGAAGGTAATGTTTGCATTAAACTTCGGCTGGGGAAGGTACCGTCTTTCCTCTCCTTCAAACAAGTTTGCTCTCTCTTCATCAATTGTAATATTTGAAATTGTTGCTCTTCCCGTTAGTCCTGATTTCTTCAGCATATAATTAAAATTTATCCACCCGCTTATCCAGTCAAGATCATTTTTTGTAATGTTAACTTCAAAACCTCTTATATCTTCATAATTATTATTTGCCCACCTGTCATAATTTATAGTCCCGCTGGAATTCACATAATTAACGCTCTCGGTTTCGCCGGTTACATCCTTATAGTAGCCTGACAGTTTTAATATCATATTTTCATAAAAATTATATGCGACTCCAATCTCATATGAAACGGTCTTAGGCGGTTCAAGATTCGGATCAGACATTTCGTATAAACCATTTTTATCATACCTGTACCTGTATAAATACATTGAATAATATGGAGGATTAGACCTGAAATGGCCGTAGTTAAAATAGAATTTTGAATTTTCCGTTACGGGAAAAGCTATACCTAATCTTGGGCTGAATGTTAAGTGATTTTTTATCGGCTGCAGGAATCCGGGGTGTGTCTTATCATATTCTTCCCATTTTTCCCAAATAAGTGATCTGCCTGAAGCCAAAGCGGCGTAAAAAGAATCGGCTGCATCTCCGGCATTTCTTGGCGCACCGCCGAAAGTAGACGAAAATGCTTCGGAGAATAAATCTCCTGTAGGCCATTTGCCGCCGCCGCCGTAAAAATAATCGAGCCTAAACCCTAAATTGGCTACAATATTCAAATAGCTTACCTGATCCTGCAGATAAAAACCTGTCTGACTTGGAATACGGTGATAATTGTATTCATAAGAATTATACGGTCCGGTCCGGTTCCATTTCAGCCACATTTTATGATTAATATCTATATTGTTATACTCCAATCCCGATTTGAAATAATGATGTTTGCTTATTTGAGATACGATATCAAATTTCAATCTTGCCTGTTGGATATGAACATTTGTGTAGAGATCTCCCTCTTTACCTCTGAACCTTCTGTTTATCTCGGTTAATGCATCGTAATTTGGATATGCATAACTTATAGTATCGTTCCCGTTTATATATGTCAGCCGGTTATTCGGCGCAAACTGCAGTTTTCCATACGGCATTTCAGAAACCGGGAAGGGACCGAAAAGGGTTAGTATTTGATTATTTCTATTATCTCCGGTCGGTGAATGATCCTTTATTGACATGTAGCTGCCGGTAAATTCCCAGAACGTGCTGTTATTAATTACATGATTAATATTGATTCCCCCCATTAAAGTGGTTTCATCCAGCAGCGGGAAAATGGGCGGATCAAACATATAATCAGTTTCTGTATCGTAAGACTGGATCAATCTTGTAAAAAATTTAAGATTGTTAACCGGCATGAAGCCCCCTTGTTTTTTCGAGTCGGGAGTATCACCGAAAGCCGGCTTCAAGGGACTGACACCGAGCTGCCTCTTCCATAAACCGTTAAGTGTTACAGTTAAGGATTGCGCCGGATTCATTTTAATCGAAGCCATAGTATTATACAATTTCTGGCTTTCCCTGCTTACAGGGGCGACATAATGTTCTTCTTTAAAATTATGTGAAATAAAAAATGTAGCATCTCCTAATTCTTCACTGATGAAAGGAATTGGTCCGCCAAAACCGCCGTCGATGTTGTAATCTATTCCTTTTTCCTTGCGCGCATGCTCTTCAAACAATCTTTTTTGTTCTTCCGGAACCGTATATCCAAGTTCCTCCAGTCCTTTATAATCAGGCACTGCCATGTGCATCCACGCAGTGAGCAGGTAATAATCAAGAGGTGTTGCATGTTGGCCCGGCAGCCGTCCCTGATTAAATTGTTCTGTAATTGAATTCCAGCCGCTGAATCCGGAATTTCCTGTAAATGCTATTCTCGGATCGAGGTACGGGGCGAGCGACGGACCGAGAGGATCACTTAACAAAGGACCAAATCTTTTAACGTGGGCGATGTTTCTGGATACGGTTATAGTGCCGTGATATCCATCTTTAGTTCCCGATTTTGTGGTAACATTTATCAGACCTGATCTGAAGTTTCCATATTCCGGATTAAATCCGCCGGATACCAAGCTGACCTGATCAATTGCGCTCAACGGGATGCTAGTTTCTGCGTTTCCGACAGCAGCATTATTATACGACATCCCATTTATAAATGTACCGGTTTGATCCGCAGCTCCTCCTCTGATTTCAAGATAACCGTTTGTTGAAGATATGCCGGGCTGCTTTTCTAAAAATGTATTTATATCTCTTATGCCGGCGGAATTAACTATCTGCTCATTTGTAACTACAAGCTGTGTGTTTGAAACTTCATTATGCAGAACATTTCTCTGAGCTGTAATAATAATTTCTTCACTCTCAATAGCTTCCGAAGTTAACTCAAAATCAAGAGTTGTGGTTCTGTCGGCGGAAACCAGAACATTCACGACGACCTTTTTTGCATAGCCCACCATCGATGCCTGAACCTGGTACGTACCTACAGGAACATTAATTATATAAAACTCACCGTCAGCATCAGTAGCGCCGCCTAAGGTTGTATTTAAAACAACAACATTTGCCCCGAAGAGCGCTTCCCCGGAATTAGCATCTTTAACTGTTCCAACGATTTTGCTTCTCTGGGAGAAAGAGAGGCTCGAGAGAAATGACGTTATAATAAAAATTGTATAAAAAAATCTCTGCAGACGAAATAACTGAAAGCTAATTAAATGATCATTCCGTTCCATTAATTACCCCAACTCAGGTCCGAATTTTTCCATTAACAGTAAATTAATTTTCAATGAATGATAATTCCTCCTCATTAATAACTACATCTTCAGTAATTAAATTTTCCACATTTTCTAAAACATTTTCCTTTTCGGCATTTTTGAATGTGCAATCTTTCAAAACAACATTTGAGACAGGTGAACGTTCATATGCTTTCATCCATAATGCAAATTCACTCTTCTCCGAAGTAAGATTTTCGACAAAAATATTTTTTACGGTCGGCGTAAATTCTCCCTTATCCCCTTCTTCATAGTAGAAATCGACTTTAATAACCGCTTCACTTACCTGGCCGACCTGAACATTCCTCATAAAAATATTCTCAATTGTTCCGCCTCTAATGGAATTTGTTTTTATCCTTAAAGCTCTTTCGAGATTCGGACTATCCATTTCGCAGTTTTCGGCAAAAACATTTTTTACTCCGCCCGAAATTTCACTTCCTATTACAACTCCCCCATGTCCTTCCTTCATTACGCATTCCTGAACAATAATATTTTCACTCGGCACATTAACTCTTCTTCCGTCGGCATTTCTTCCCGACTTAATTGCAATACAGTCATCCCCGGTATTGAAATAACAATTTTTTATTAAAACATCTTTTGAACTTTCTGGATTGCATCCGTCATTGTTTGGGCCTAATCCCTCCACCGTTACATTTAGTATGGAGATATTCTGAGAAAGGACAGGGTGAATAAACCACATCGGAGAATTTCTAAAAGTTACTCTTTCGATTAAAACATTTTTACATTTATAAGGCTGAATAAAATTAGGCCTTAAATAATGCCCTTCGCCGAAAATTCTTTTTTCAGGAGGAACATTATTTTCGGCCATCCCAAAAAGTTTGTCCCGGGCTTCATTCTGCCGCGGCATCCCTTTAATCCAGCCGGCATCAGATTTTCCTTTCCAGTTCCACCAATTCTCATTGCTACCCGCTCCATCTAAAATTCCTTTCCCCGTAACCGCAATATTTTCCTGTTCATAAGCATAAATAAGCGGGGAATAATTCATACATTCTACCCCTTCCCATCGTGTAAAGACAACCGGAAGATATTTATGCGGATCCGTACTAAATTTTACAACAGCCTTTTCTGTTACATGAAGATTAACATTGCTTTTCAGATGAATGGCACCGGTTAAGAAAATCCCTTCGGGAACAATAACTTTCCCTCCGCCGTTCTTTGCGCAATCTTCAATTGTATATTTAAATGCATCGGTGCAGTCGGTTTTCCCGTCTCCAATTGCTCCGTATGAAATTATATTGAACTCTCTATCGGGAAAACTAGGCGGATTTATTTGCTTTAATATTTTCTCAAGCTGACCCCAAGTAAAATCATATTCGCTGACGCCGTTGCATACAAAATTTTGAAATGTCAGAAAAAGAAGTAATAAAATTGAATCAGTAAAAAATTTTTTCATTGTGTTTTTAATTTTATTATTTCATCAGGATCATTTTTTTGGAAAGGATATTTTCTCCCTGCTGCAGAACATAAAAATATGTTCCGCTCGAAAGTTTATTTCCATTAAACCTGATTTTATATACTCCGGGCGCTTTTTCCTCATTAACAAGGACTGCTATTTCATTACCAAGCAAATCAAATACTTTCAAAGAAACTAATCCGAAATCCGAAATCCGAAATCCGAAATTCGTAACAGGATTAAAAGGATTAGGATAGTTCTGGGCAAGTGAGAATTTATCGGGGCTATTAAAATTAAGCTGAATCTCCCGGGAATAATTAAATGTTCCGTCAAAATCAATCTGTTTCAGTCTATAAAAATTTAATCCATTTACCGCATTTTTATCGGTAAAGTTATAATTTTTTATTTCTACAGAATTTATAAAACCTTTAACAAATCCAACGGTTTTAAATTCATTATTATATTTTTTTTGAATTTCAAACCCGTAATTGTTGAGTTCGGTTGCAGTAGTCCAGCTAAGCTGTATAAAATTTCCCGAAACGGATGCAGAAAAAGCAGTGAGTTCAACAGGCACATTCAATCCATTTTCAAAAGCGCCTAAATCGGGTGCACTGCCTGCATAAGGAAGTCCAACATCTGTACCTCCGTCAATAAGATCGCTTCCCTCAGCAAGATGTAAAAAATTAATATCGGGCAGACTTCCGTCAGCTTTACGCGGTCCTCTTACACCTAAGGTATCAATAGAAATGAAATCGTCAGCCGTTACAATAAATGGAGACTGCCAGCTGTTTGTCTGCTGAGCTACAGTTCCCGATAAGGAACCGTAATTTCCCAAAGCAGCACAATTAATAACCTCAGCCGTGTCACCTGAATTTATCAAGGAGGGAATGGAGTAATTTGTTCCGTTCATGTATGCTGAACAATTATGCAGCGTCATTGAACCGCGGTTATTATTTTGGTCAAATCCTTTCACACGGTTATTGAATGCCAGACTTTGTATCAGAGTAAAGTTATGAGCCAAATTTGCAACGTTCCCGGTATCCCCTCCGCCCATTTTATATCCGTTGCCGTTGCCGCTGCTGGGATTTCCGTTTTTTAGATATCCGTTGGCAAAGCACCAGCTGTTCTCAACAACAGTATTAACATTGTCTGCACCGCGGAGATAACCGTCCCAGCCGTCATCTGAATTCTGCCATGCACGGCATCCGTAAAAGTAATTGTCTGTTCCTACATCAAGCTTCGGGGCAAAACCGTCCGCATCGCCGTTGTCCGGGTCAGCATTAAAATATGAATCGCAGTTAATTACTTGATTATTCGATGCGCCTCCGCCAAGCTGAAGGCCTGTGTCTCTATTTTCGTAGAATGAACAAAATTCAATGATATTATATGAACCGCTTACATTCATGCCGTTGTCGCCGGCGCCTTTTATATCAATTCCTTTAATGTACCAGTAGTCTCCGCTTAATCTTATGCCTCTATTGGTGCTGCTTACCAGCATCGAAGAAAAATCAAGAACAGGTCTTTCATTATCGTATGCGATTAAATAATATCTGCTGTTCTCGTTTCCATTTTTGGATATAGATATTGTAACATTTAAGGTAAAGGTTCCGCCGCGGACGTAAATAGTATCTCCGGGTACGGCTATGTTTACCGCTGCAGGTATGCTTCCCAAAGGTTCTTCTAGAGTTCCTGGATTGCTGTCGTTTCCTCCGGGAGCAACAAAAATCTGGCAATAAGAACTCGCACTGAATAATATAATAATAAGGATCAGGTATTGGAGCCGCTTGTTCATTTACTATTCTAAGTTTAAAAAGAATTTTGTAAAAAATTTTGTAATAAGAAAACGAAATATTTCAGGTCTGTCGAAAAAAATATTGAGTGGCAGATATTTGTATGAAGTAAAAAAAATGCGGTAAGGAGTTAACTTACCGCATTAATTTATAGGGCTTCCCGTTATTTATTTCAGGATCATTAACTTCTTTGTTTGAACAAATGAACCTGCCTTTATACGGTAGAAGTAAACACCGCTGGAAAGTGAACCCGCATTGAATACCGCTTGATGATATCCTGCAGGCATCTCCTGATTAACCAATTCTATTA
>DAISZW010000292.1:0-2816 GCA_036824595.1 Ignavibacteriaceae bacterium | reverse complement strand
CATTAAAAAATATCTTACATAAAAATTATATATGCTATCTTTTGTATCACAATTTTCAATAAATTTTTATCGATTTATTTTTTTTCACTTACTCCCGCGATGACCTTTAAAAACTGATCCGCTAAACTTTTCCTGTCGAAATATTTTATTACCGTTCTGTACCCGTTCGATCCGTGTTCAGCAATTTTGCCGGGATTATTTTTATAAAACAATATTTTTTCCGAGAGATCCTTATAATTCTCCGGCTCGAAATATAAACCGCACTGGGCTTCTTCTATAATTTCCCGGACTTCTCCATTCACACCTATGAGAATTGGTTTCTTCATAGCCATCCCTTCGAATATCTTAGAGGGAATTACCGTTTCAAATAATCTATTTTTTCTAAGATGTACACAGAATAAATCGAGCCCGGCTATAATGGAAGGTATTTCTTTCCTCGGCTGAAGCGGAAAGATTCTGATATTGATCAGCTTTTTGTTTTCTATTTCCTTCTCGAATTTCTGCCTTTCAGCTCCCGATCCGACAATAACAAATTTTACACCCTTATCTTTTAAAGTTTCGGCAGCTTTAAGAAATATATCTGCACCGTGAGCCATTCCGATCGTACCGATATAACCGACATTGAATCCGCTCCGCAAATATTCTGCAAGATCCTGATTAATGATGCTTAATTCTTCTTTAAAGAAATCAAGGTCCGCACCGTTATAAATAATTTCTATTTTACTCCCGTCAATTCCCTTCTTTTCAAGATCATTTTTAAAAGACTTTGTAACCGAAATAATTTTATCTGCCGCGTGATATAAACGCAATTCCATCTTCTCCAGAAACTTCACGGCAAATTTATTTTTCAATGCACCCACGGCAACAATAGATTCAGGCCACAAATCCCTAAGCTCAAGAATGAACGGCTTTTTCTTTATGCGCGAAATATATTTTCCAGCCATCCCGCAGAAAAACTGGGGAGTTGTAGCGGCAACAACATCAAATTTTAAACCTGAAAAAAAAGCATATATAACCGCAGCAGTCATAAACCAGAGATAATTAATGGTTCTCAGGAAAAAACCTTCATTAGGAGTTATAAAAGTCAACAGCCTGATAACCTCTATTCCGTCCATTATTTCTTTTTGTATAGGCCTGTTCTTATAACCGGAGAAAAGTTTTCCGTCAGGATGATTAGGAAAATTAGTAATGACGGTTACGGAAATATCCTTTGCCCATATTCTGCAGTGCTCGTATGTGCGGGATGCGGGTGCATTTACTTCGGGCGGGAAATAATGTGTGAGGAATAATAAACGCATTCTTTATATCTGACTTTTATTCATTCTTAAAATTGAAAAGCATATTTCATTGAAGCCGGCATTTTCTCCGAAGATATTACTACAACTTTATTAATTATTTTTTTTCCGAATTCAGGAAAATAAAATCCGTCTTCGATTCTGAACGGGGCATCATAAAGGAATAGTTTAATTTTTATGCCGCCTTTCTGCAGAATTAAATCTTTATCTGCATTCTCTATTTTAACTGAAGGATGAAGATGGATGCAAGTCTCGGCAAAATGTTTCCCTGCTCCTTCAACTTTATCTTCAACTGCAAGAAGGTGCTCTTCTTCTGAAAATGTAATGTTTCTTTTATGATTTAAATTACTGCCGATCAATTTTGAATATCCGCTGAATTCTCCCGAAAAAATAATCTTATTGTCTAACTCTTCAAACCTAACATTCTTTGGAGGATATCTTCTTGCAGCCCTGAAGCTTCCCCACACTTCAGCCTGGTTTTTACCGTCGATTGTTACCGTGTTATGAGCTTTCGTGCTTCTTGCATAGTTTCTTAATTCTCCGGTTTTGTATTCGTAAACACCTGAATCTACAACAATCTTTTCTCCGTTTACGGAAAGTTCATAGCTGAAAATATCGGCATGGGCATGTGCGGGAATAAAATCCGGACCAATTGAGCCGCCGTCAACTGCAAGATAAATATCTTCATTCCTAAAGATATAAAATCCGGAATCGGTGTAAGCCTGAATAAATTTATTTTTTGGTTCCGGAATCTTACTCTGTTCCGAAAGATTTAATCTTAAGAAATAATCATTCAATTCTTTTGTTGGGGAAGCGATTTCTTCAGTAGAATCGTTGAAGAGCGCAATATTACCATCGGGATGTGTCAGATTGTTTAGAAAGTCAATCATTTTTCCGGATGCCTTTTGCAGCAAAGGATATATCCCGGTATCTGCAGGTAAAATATTTAAAAGATCCAGGACGAGTTCCATCATCAGGGCATGATACATTGGGCTCTTTTCAAAATATCCGCCGTCAGGAAAAACCTGCTTCGGCAATTCAGCGGCAATAATCCTTATACCTTTCTCCAGCCATTTCTTTGCTTCTCCCTGATTCAGGAAATAATTGCCGGCAAAGATTAATGCCCGGGCGTTTTCAAGATAATGATTTGCAGGATGATAATATTCCAAATTCCTGTATAAAAAAGCCGCCTGGCTGTATAATGATTCATTAATTAATTTATTCTGCAGATTTGCTTTGCACCAGTTGGTTATCCTCAAAGATAAAGGGTAAGGATGCCATCCCGGTTCTTCTCCCTGCTGATTGCTGGTTATCCAACCGGTGCAGATTTTAATTTTATCTTCTTCCGAAAACAGGAACAGATAATTAAAGTAATGAAGATTAAACTGCCACAGCAGATCTGCATCCGGTTTCCAGTTTATTTTTTCACCGAAATCTACTGAATGATTTAAGAAGCAAAACTTGTTTCTCTTTAAATCATCACTATTATTCCATGGATCGTGGAATATGAAATTTGTTCTT
>DAISZW010000120.1:6771-10318 GCA_036824595.1 Ignavibacteriaceae bacterium | reverse complement strand
CAAATCAATAAAAGCATTGGCATTTCTTTCTTTCTGGGGATTTTTCCCGGAAACATTTATTGATTTCCATACTTCTATATCTTTAATCTGAAGAGAATTATCGACAGTAGTACCACCACTTTCGTAAAAGGTATTGTATAAATCTTCATTTGCGTAAATTGTATCAATGAAATAATGGTTAATAGAATACTCATAAGCTCTCTTTTCAAAAGTCTGAGAAGTTGTACCGCCGGAAACGGAAACTTCTTTTATTTCTCCTTTTTTTTGACTGGCTAATGTAGTTAATGATAAAGGCCCCATTTTAAATACTGCCTTCACGCCGAAAAGCGCTTCGCTTCCGCCTACTAAAGGTGAAGTCTGCAGAGAAACATTTCCAGCTTCAATGCTCTGGATTATTTCATCTTCATAGCCGGTATATTTTATCTTTAACTGGTTCTCATATTCGAATGTTCTCTCTGTATTCCAATCAGCGTTAATATTTAATTTATCGCCGATTGTTCCGCTTACATTTATCTGCACCTGCTGTTTGAAATCAGGTTCATTCCTTGTATTTCCCAGCCTTGATGCGGTAACACCTTCGGTAGTTTCACTCCTCCATGCGCCGTGTATATCCACTGCTCCGCCGATTTTCAGACTAATTTTTGGTTCTCCGAAAATGCTTAATACACCTACACTAGGCAGAGGGATTTCAAAATCTGTTATATCTTTAATTAATTCCCCCAAACCTTTTTTACCCTCTTTAAGTTCGTAAGCATAGCCGATATCCTCCCATAATAATCTTTCCTTTGCTTCAAGACTTGCATTGATATAATCCTCTATAGGTATACGAAGGACAATTTTGGTTGCCTTGTCACCGACCATTTCCTTTATTTCAACAAACTTTCCGGTTGAATCGATTTCAACTTTTCTGATTTGTTTATTTGTTACCGGGGCATAAAAAGGAGACAGCCTGCTCATTTTAAGCTGAACATACGGCTGGTCCACACGTCTATGATGGAAATACTTAATTCTGGCAGTGGAATCGAGAGCCATCGAATCTACTTTTGTGGTATCTCTGCGCAGTCCGAGGGAATCAAGAAAAATTTCGGTTGTATCGGTAGTTTCTGTTAAAGAATCTTCCGGAAAATTATCGATGCTGTCGGGCGGGTAAGAATTAGTGATTTCAAAATTTGGATTGTTTAGCCCGAGATTCAGTTCGTTTTTTTCCGAAGAATGATTTGCATTATAGCTGATTGAAGCGGATTGAATTCGTTTTGAATTGACTAAAGCATCAATCCAAAGATTTTTATTTATCTGGGGGGATGGTGAGGATTTAAATCCAAAGCTAACAGCCGCATAAAAGGTAAATATAGACACTAAAAGTAAGCTGATTAACTCACGAACCGGATTTATCTTACTATGTTTGATATGAAACCTTAAAAGAAAAATTACTAATTATAAAGCGTAAAGATTTCTCCCTATTGCCTCCTCTCTAATCATTTTTTTTTGGTTGAAAAAGTTAGACAATAAAAGTTTTATTTTCAAATCATTTTGCCGGTTTTTTCCCTTTGGCCGAGGATAAAATTACTTTAATTGGTCTGAAAATTAAAATTTATAATAATATCTATTAAGGTAATTTTTTTTCGCTACTATCTATTCAAAAATTCCTTACCAGTTCACAATTTTTGATCTAAACAGTTGTCAGCTTTTCTATTACCGCTCGATATTCAGGAAACTGAATGATCAATCCATTCCGTTTTCCGATTTCAAAATCTTCGAATTCAAACCCGGGAGAAACCGTGCATCCTATAAGTCCATATGAATTTTTATCAGCTAATTCTGCGCCAAACCAGGAGTTTTTTGGAATAACAGCCTGAAATGTTTCTCCCTTTAATAAATCCTTTCCGAGTAAGATTTCTTTAAGTTCACCTTTTTCATTAATCTGAATAATTTTAACCGCTGATCCGTCATAAAAATGCCAAATCTCATCAGACTTTATTCTATGGAAAGCTGAAATATTATTACCAACGAGCAGAAAATAAATTAATGTACAGAAATTTCTGGCGCTCTTATATTCCCGGGGGAGACAATCAGAATTTATACTGCCGCCGGACCGGTAAGTCTCTTTATAGAAACCGCCTTCCGGATGAGGAAGAAGACCCAGCTTTTCAATGTAGTATTCCGCCTTTTGGTCCATATCAATCCTTTTTTATTTAACTTTTTATCTATAACTGAGAAAAATCCGAAAATGATTTTTTACTGACATACAAGCTAAATAATAGTTAATACGGAAACCGAAAAATCTTCTGATTAACACAAGATTATTGATCTCGGATATTTAATTAATATGATAAGATTGTTTAGATATGCCGAACATGAATGAGAACTAAGCAGCTAAAATTCTTAATAGATTGGCTGGCCGGGAAGTGTAAAAATGAAAGTTGTGCCTTTATTTATCTCGCTGACTGCATCCAGCGTACCCCCATTTTTCTCCACATATTTTTGCGTTATAAATAATCCTAATCCGGTCCCGCTTTCGTTTTCAGTACCGGGTCTTGATTTTTTAACATTTAATTGGAACAGTTTGAAAAGAGTATCTTCATCCATTCCAATTCCGTTGTCCTTAACGGTAATTTCAATAAACTTTCCTTTTCTTCTTGCGGAGATACAAACTTCTCCCCCTCTATTTGTAAATTTTATACCATTAGAAATTAAATTAATTAGAATTGAGTTCAGCATCTCCTCGTCTGCATAAACGGCCATATTTTCCATCGATTCAACACCAAGACTAATATTTTTCTTGATAGCCATGCTGTTCAAAACATTAACGTTTTTTTCCACTATCTCTTTCAGTATAATTTTCTTAGGATTAAAATCCACATTATCTAATTGAAACCTGGAATATTGAAGCAGGTTATTAAGAAGGTTGTAAACATGCCTGCTTGCTTCGTATAAAGAATCAATATACAACTCTTTTTCAGCATCAGTCAGATCTTTATACTCATTTTTTAAAATTTCCGAAAAGCCTAAAATTGAATCGAACGGAGCTCTTAAATCATGTGAAATGATTGAAAAGAAATTATCTTTTGTTTCATTTGTTTCTTTCAGCTTTGCAGCCAGCATTTTGTATCTTTTTTCACTTTCTTTTAGCTTACTCTCCATTTTATGCTTATATAATGCGATTTCAATTGCAGACTGGAGGGATTTATCCTCAAAAGGTTTTAAAATATATCCGTATGGTTCGGTAAGTTTAGCACTTTGAAGGGTATTATTATCGGCATATGCTGTTAAAAAAATTATAGGAACATCCATATCTTTTTTAATTTCTTCCGCCGTCTCGATACCATTCATTTTACCATCGAGCATAATATCCATAAGAATAAGATCAGGCTTCTGTTCAAAAGCTTTAACAAATGCTTCTTCCCCTGTTCTTATGATACCAACCACATCGTAATGCAGATTTGAAAGTATCCTCTTGAGGTCAAAACCAACTACACTCTCATCTTCTACCACCATTATTCTTGCTTTTGAATCCATAAGCATCTTTCACATAAATAATTATTATTTC
>DAISZW010000120.1:0-6671 GCA_036824595.1 Ignavibacteriaceae bacterium | reverse complement strand
ATTTCACCTCCGCGGTTAGTAAATTTCACTGCATTTGAGATCAGGTTCTGAAAAATTGAATTAAGCATTTCTTCATCAACATAAACATAAATATCGTTATCCACATCCATCGTTAGAGTCAGATTTTTCTTTATAAGATTTCCCTTAAGCATGTTTATATTATTGCTCATTATCTTTCTTAAATTCAGCTTAACGGGATTAAATACAAGCTTCTCCATTTGAAATCTTGAAAATGCGAGCAAATTATTTGTCATCCCGTATAAATTCTTCGAGGTTTCCGATATAACATTAATATATTCTCTGATTTCATCGTCGGTTAAGCTGTCATATTCGGTAGTTAATATTTCGGAAAAACCTAAAAGCGAATTAAAGGGGCTTCTGAGATCGTGCGAAATTAAGGAGAACAGCTTGTCTTTTGATTCATTAAGCTCGCGGAGCTTTTTAATTAATTCATCAGTTTCCAGTTCAACCTTTTTTCTTTCGATCACTCTTGAAATGGGATACGATACTAATTCAAGAATTTCTTTTTCTTGGATTCCGTATGTTTTTTCATCTTTATAATCCTGTACAACCAAAACTCCGATTGTATTATCCTGTATTTTCAAGGGAACCCCAAGCCATATTTCTGCAGGCGTTCCAACCAATTCCACTTCCCCCTTCTGCTGCAGTATGCCGTCCATTTCTTTATTTACAAGGATCGATTTGCCGGTTCGCAAAACGTATTCGGTTAATCCTTTATTGCCCTTCTTTACAGGCGGTTCTTTATCCATCTGATCAATAAAATAAGGAAACCTGATTGTCTTATCCTTAGGATCATAAAGAGAAATAAAAAAATTCTCGGCAGGCATCAGCTCTTTTATGCATCCGTGGATAAATTTAAAAAGTCCGTCAAGATTTTTTTCGGAGTTTGAAGCCTCATGTATCGCCGGTATTAAACTCTGGATTTTTTCCTGTTTCCTTTTTTCCGTAATATCTTCCCCCGAAAAAACAACCAATGCCGCCTCGCCGGCTTCGTCTTTAATGATGTTGAAATGGAAATTCACCAATTTTTTTTCCTTGGTTTTTGTGTAAATAGGAATTTCTATTTCCTGCGGGAAGTTTTTTAAACCTTTAATGAACTCTTCCATTCTTTTTATAATGGTTCCTTTATAACCGGTTTCCACAGTATCGACTAAATATGAACCAAGAATGGTTTTCTTCTTCTTGCCGAAAACCTTTGCTGCTTTTTCATTTATCATTCTTATTTTTAAATCTTTGTCGGTAACCAGAAACATTGCTTCGGAAAGGTTAAGAATCGACTCAAGCTCTAATTTCTCCTCATTTAATTTGTTTACGAATTCATGAAGAGGGGTTACATCCCGAAATACCCCTACGCTATATAGTTTATTGCCGGATTTATCGCTGGTGATAAATGAGATGTCTTCCAGCCACTTATGAACCCCGTTTTTTGTCTCAATTAAGTATTTAGCATAGTAGTCTTCAATCATTTCCGAATTATCAATTGATTTTTTATCCCTTTGTTTTTTATGGAATTCTTTTACAATCGCCTGAAAACCAATTTCATTTAATTCTTCGGCGGAATAACCGGTCAAATCCTTTATAGCGGAGCTCATAGATTCATATTTTTTGGATGAGTAAACATATTTATAAAATATATTGATTGAATCATCCAGAGAAAGCTTTAGAGCCTGCAAAGAATCTAAAATCGACTTATCCATCGTTAAATTAAGCTCTGCCATTAAAACGCTTCTGAATTTTTATTAAAATCGTTATTTTTTATGAAGGAGTTAAAAATTTTCCCCCTCTATTTATAAATATATCTTGACATTATTCAACATGGTTCCTATTTTTATGTAGACTAAATCTTAATAATAAAGTCTGCATAGTATAAAATTTTAATACAAGCTATTATATGAAAACTGCTTCTGAATTGAAATACGGAGAAAGAGTAACTATCAGCGAAATCGATCTGACCCATCCCTCCTCACGAAGAATCCTTGAAGTGGGATTTACTCCCGGTGAAGAAATCGAATTAATGAATTCATCAATTTTCAACGATCCCCTTGCATTTGCCATAAGGGGAACATTAATAGCAATCAGAAAAAATGAAGCTGACTGCATAATAGTTTCATGAATACTTCCACATTGGAACACACGCCCTTAATTGCTCTAGTAGGTCCTCCAAATTCCGGAAAAACTACACTATTTAATTTTCTCAGCGGAAAAAATTTTAAAACCGCAAATTATCCGGGTGCAACAGTTGAATATTCCATAGCTAAAGTTCATAAAAAACATTTGCTGGACGCCCACCTGCTGGATTCTCCCGGAATAGTAAGTCTTACGCCTGAATCACCTGATGAAATTGTAGCAGTAACTTCATTATATTCTCATCCCAAGTACGGCGCACCCGATTTATTAATAGTAACTGTGGATACAAGCCAGATAACTAGACATCTTCTCCTTGTAAAACAGCTTATTGATGCAAAGTTTAATATTATCGTTGTGCTTACTATGGCAGACCTCTTAAATAAAAAAGGTTATGATGTCTCGGTTGAAAAACTCTCCTCCGAATTAACCTGCGGAGTTGTAAAGATAGACGGAAGAAACGGAAAAGGAATTGATAAACTTCTGCAGTCTGTTGAAAAAAATCTTGCTCACAAAAAAATTTCAGCAGAAAATCCTGTTATGTCTATTAATAATCATGAAACCGACCGGCTGATAGAATTATATAAATTTATTGAGACGCTTGAAGAGAAAGTTGTAGTAAAGTATTCAAAGAACGGCAGCAGCCCGAAGATAGAAGCGGCTAATTCCAAGCTGGTAATTTTAAATGATAATTTAGTTAAAACTAACGGCCGCAAACCGAGTCATAGGCCGGATAGTTTATCGGTAAAAATCGACAAATTTCTTCTTCATAAAGTGTGGGGGCTGGTTTTCTTTTTCATTATAATGGCAATAACATTTACATCGATTTTCTGGCTCGCCGAACCGCTTATGCGACTTGTTGACGAAGGATTCGCCCTGTTATCATCAAGTTCAGCGGCTCTGCTGGGAAATAACTGGTTCAGCGATTTAATTTCAAACGGCATTATAAGCGGCGGCGGTTCGGTTCTCGTTTTCGTTCCTCAAATCCTCATTTTATTTTTAATACTCGGACTTCTAGAAGACAGCGGCTATCTTGCGCGCGGCGCAATGCTTGTAGATAAACCGTTATCAAAAATCGGATTAAACGGAAGATCTTTTGTCCCCATGATTTCCGGTTTTGCTTGTGCTATCCCGGCTATCATGGCAACCAGAACCATTCCAAACAGGAAGGAAAGATTTTTAACTATTTTTATTCTCCCCTTAATGAGCTGCAGCGCCAGGCTTCCAGTTTATGCATTGTTAATTGCTTTCCTGCTTCCGGCCGGAAAATCCTGGTTAGCCGGGTCTATTCTGGCTCTTATTTATATCTTCAGCATCAGCAGTTCAATTATAGTTGCAGGCATTATAAATAAATTCAGAAGGAACATAATAAGGGAGGAAGATAATTCATCCTTCATCCTCGAACTGCCGGCATACCGTAAACCGAAGCTGGGTATTGTTTTGAATAATACTTATAACAGCGCAAAAGTTTATGTACGCAGAGCCGGCCCTATTATTTTGGTCTTATCTTTAGTTCTCTGGTTTCTTACTTATTTTCCCAATTATAATCCTAAAATAGACGCCTCGAATTTGTCTAAAGAAAATATTGCCCAGATACAGGAAGCCGAAAGGCTGTCCGGTTCATATGCAGCATCAATAGGAAAAATAATTCAGCCGGTTATGACGCCTTTAGGTATGGACTGGCGGGTTGGAGTTTCATTGATTTCAACTTTTGCCGCGCGTGAAGTTTTTGTCAGCTCATTAGCATTGATATTTAAAGTAACAAGCGATGAAGAGAGCATTCAGTATTCCATAATCGGGGCAATGAGGAGAGCAAAAATTGAGGAAACCGGCGAACAATTATTTACTGTATCAACAGTTATAGGTTTAATTGTATTTTTTATCTTTGCATTGCAATGCTTATCCACCGTCGCAGTTTCTAAAAAGGAAACCGGGGGATGGAGAATTCCAATTCTGCAGATTATTTTATTCTCTTCTACCGCTTATATACTTTCATTCATTACAGTTAATGGTTTAAGAGCTTTAGGCATTAATTAGCCGGTGTAAAGGGAAAATTCTAACGGTAATATTTAATAATTTTTAACTATGAAACACGATCAAGCACAGGAAATCTTTAAAGAATTTTTGAAGAGCGATAAAAATCATCGCATTACTCCGGAACGTTTCGAAGTTCTGGATGCAGCTTTAGAATATGAAGGACACTTCGGTGCCGATGATCTTTACGTCTTAATGAAAAATCAGAGGTCAAGTGTTTCAAGGGCAACCGTTTATAAAACGCTTGAGCTTCTTGTACAGTGCGATCTTTTAAGCAAAAGAAATTTCGGTGAAAATATTTCGCGCTATGAAAGCAGCTATAAAAAGCAGATGCACGACCACCTTATCTGCATGGACTGCGGACGCATTGTAGAGTTTGTTAATGAAAAAATCGGAAACCTTCCTGCAGAGATTAGTAATGAATTGGGGTTTAATGTTGAAAGCTACTCTTTTAATATATTCGCAAGGTGCAAAAACACAAAAAAATGTAAATACTTTAAGGAATCTTCGGAATCCTGATTTCTTAATTAAACCTTACGGCCTTTCATGATAAAACAAAATTATCCCCTCGTGTGGGAAAAAAATAATTTTTTTATAAAGATTTTCTGCTCTATTCCGAATATTGCCACCGGAATTTTAATCCGTGCAGAGCAGAATTTTTTTGCCGTCGATCCGGGTGACGGAATTTTAAGGGATCTGAACAGTGAAATTGGAACGAAAAAAATTTTATCAATCTCCGATCTCTTTATTACTCACGGGCATCATGATCATGTCGGCGGTGTCTGGTCCCTGCTTACTTACTTAAGAGTAATGAATAAAAAAACTCCGCTTTTTATTCATTATCCTAAAAATTGTGTCGAAATTGAGAGTATTTATAATGCTTTCAAGCAAGTCTATTTAAAAACCTTACCCTACTCCATCACTCTTAAAGAGATTAAATCATCCGACACCTTTACTGCTCAAAATCTTGTTGTTCAGCCTTTCCCTGTTATTCACAAAGAATATCTCAGAGACGGATTTACAACCAGACAGGTACCGGCACTGGGGTACAAATTTTCTTTTAACGGAATGGAAATATGTTACGGGGGAGATACTGCATACTGTGAAGAATTGGTCAAACATGCTAAAGGTTCGGATCTTGCAATTATAGAAGCGGGCCATGATGAAGACACTCCGGATGAAATGCATATGACATTAAACGAAGCAAAATCGGTCGGGGAATCAGCAAAAGAATATTTTTTAGTGCATGTGCCGGAATAATTCCGGCTCTGTAGAATGAATATTGAAATTATTATGCGGCTATTACAGAACATTGGAGCATTTCCGTGAGTAAAAAATATTCAATCCTCAACAAACAATATTCAATTTTCAATGCGAGCCAGGCAAAATAATCCGGCCCGCAGATGGGATTGGAGAGAGATTAGGGAACTCTAGGATTGGTGGGATTAAACACTCCTTCAGGATTGCATTTCCAGATCCAAGCATGTAAAAGCCACAAACCGAAATCGGTATTATAATCCAAACATCAGCCCTCCCTGTAAATCCTTGGGGAGCTTTGTCCGGTGAAAGGTTAATCGGAACAGAATATTCCACTGCAACTAATCTCATTTTACTGGTGACGGAATCTTTTGAGTAAACCAGTATTTCCAGTTTTTGTGACTTCAAATTTTTCATCGTTCAGTGAATTCTTCATATAATGATAACCCATATTCGGCATTACAGCACTGTTTTTTTTTCAAATGACTGCAAATACATATATTTGCAGAAGTAAAACATTTCTTCATTTTAATTCCGGCCCACAGAGTGATATGAGCAGATATAGTTTAATTGAAAAGCAGTTTGGAAATTTAGAAACAGTAGAATTAAAAGATGACATCGGCGGAACAAAATTAGAAATTGCATTAAGAGGAGCTGTCCTTCTCAATTATTTCATTCCAATAGAGAATAATTTTTTAAATATAATAGATGGATTTCTCACTCCTGAAGAATTGATGCATTCGCCTAGTGCAAGAAGCTGGGTTATGGCTCCGTTTGCAAACCGTATTCCGGAAGGAAAATATTTTTTTAACGGAATCAAGCATCAATTTAAGACGCATCCTGGGAAGGAAATAATGCACGGCTTCGCTGCGTATGAAAACTTCAAAATTGAAAAGGTAAATAGATCGGAAGAGTATATCGAAGCAGTTTTAGCGGCTGATGAAATTGATCCGGGAAAGTATGAAGGATATCAATTTAAAATAAAAATAATGACCGTCATCCGGTTATCCGGAAAAAATCTTTTGTTGAAAATAATCTGTGAGAATCTCGATGATAAAGCGGCACCTTTCGGATGCAGTGGCACCCTTATTTTAAGGCCGGAGAAAACGACATAGATAACCTAGTTCTTACTATTGATGCAGAGGAAATTGTACAAGTGGATGATTCGCTTATTCCATACGAGGGAAAAAGGCATACGCCGATATCAAAAATTTCCCGATCTGGATTTCAGATCA
>DAISZW010000119.1:0-10326 GCA_036824595.1 Ignavibacteriaceae bacterium | reverse complement strand
AAATTTAAGTCTCTTATATTTTTATTTAAAATGACAAACCGAAAATTGTGAAAAATATTGAACCTTATCAACTGATTTTTAAAATAAAAAGAAGAATTAATGAATAAATATTCGTTTTATTTTAAGTATTGTTACGATAAATTCCCCAAAATGTTTCTTAATTCCGATAAATAATAGCTTTACTGTGAACTTTCTAAATTCCCGGCTGGTTTAATATAAAAATTAAATGATTTTTCTTTAGATTCAAAATTTAAAGTGTCTTAAATCATTACATTCAATACTTCTTCTCCCCAACTCTCGGAAATAAACTGCCCCCTGTTTAAAATAGCTGTATAAAAATAAATGGTAAAGGTAATATCCTAATCAACAGTTACTGAATCGGACTCTAGAATTTTCTAACTGGAGATAAAAATTAAGAGTAATCTTAAAATTCTGCTTAATACTACCGTTGTAGTATCGGCACTGGGATACTTTGTCGATATCTACGATCTCATTCTTTTCTCAATAGTCCGAATTCCCAGTCTTACGGAATTGGGTGTAAAAGGGGATGCACTAATAAATACTGGGTTATTTCTTTTAAATATGCAGATGGCCGGGATGCTTTTGGGAGGAATAATCTGGGGAATATGGGGGGATAAAAAAGGAAGGCTCTCGGTTCTGTTCGGATCTATTACATTGTATTCCATCTCAAATTTTGCAAATGCATTCGTTGCCTCAACAGATGTATATGCTTTGTTAAGATTTTTGGCAGGAATAGGATTGGCAGGAGAGCTGGGAGCAGCAGTCACTTTAATAAGCGAAACAATGCCGAAAGAATTACGCGGATACGGAACTACAATTGTTGCCTCCGTCGGAGTTACCGGTGCAGTTGCAGCTTTTATTGTCGGTGATCTTTTTTCATGGCAGACAGCGTATATTGTGGGAGGCATACTCGGATTCCTTCTCTTGATTCTGCGGATCAGAATGTTTGAATCAGGCATGTATAAAAAAATTGAAAAGGAAAATATTTCCAAAGGGAATTTTTTGAAACTGTTTACATCCAAAGACCGTTTTTTAAGATATATAAATTGTATTGCCATAGGTCTGCCGATCTGGTTCGTTGTAGGAGTATTAATTACTTTATCGCCGGAGTTCGGAAAAATCCTGAATGTTCAGGGAAATATTATTGCAGGAAAATCTGTTATGTTTACATATATCGGATTGATTGGCGGCGATCTGGCGAGCGGTCTTTTAAGTCAGCTTTTAAAAAGCAGGAAAAAAATAGTTATGGTTTTTATAGTACTAACGGCATTATTTATTGCAGCATATTTATTCTCGAATAAGGTTAGCACGGCTTATTTTTATATCCTGTGCCTGCTGCTTGGATTTTCCATCGGGTATTGGGCTGTCTTTGTTACGATTGCTTCAGAACAATTCGGCACAAATCTTAGATCTACGGTTACAACTACAGTTCCGAATTTTATTAGAGGTTCGGTTGTGCCCATCACGGTTCTCTTTGAACTGCTCAGGGGTCCTTTAGGAATGATTTATTCGGCATTTACAATCGGATTTATCTGTATAATAATCGCACTTATTTCTTTGAATAAATTGAAAGAAAGCTACGGGAAAGATCTAAATTATATTGAGCAGATTTAAATTTTTGATATGTTAGTTAAGTGCTGTAAAGTATTCTTCTCCGTTATCCTTTGTATGAATCATCAGCAAGTTTGCCCTTACTAATTTAACAAGAGTTCTTGATGCTCTTCTTTCGGAAATATTTATCAAACTGCTTAATTCTTTAACGGAAATTTTTTCGTTTTTATTTAGATAGTCGAAAACATTTTTTTCGGCCGGCCCGATTGAATATTTCTTTAATTTAAGATTATTCGTCCGTGCACGCATAATTCTTACCATTTCTTTACTTGCCTGAACGCTTTTATCATTCACTCGGATCATTACCACGGCTTTATTAATATCAAATTTATCAAGATAATCCTGAAGCCTGAGAGGTTTTTGATCCGACTCAGGAATTTCAACAATTACGATTTCTTTCCCGTTAACTTCTATATAATCGATACTATATTTTACCGGAGGTTCACAGTAATTAACTGCCGCATCGGAAATTAATCCTGCTTCCGACTTTTCACTTTCCACGCCGACAATATCTTTATTGTCGTCTACCCCGATAATTAAATAACCCCCCTTTGTATTTGCGAAAGCAATCATTTCCTTGGCGATCTTTTCCGAGCTCGAAAATTTTCTTTTAAATTCACAGTAAACATTTTCACCCTCTTCAATTAATTCAAGCAAATCTTTTCTCTTCATAATTTACTCTCCGGGAATAAAACAATATCAGACATTCTGCCCCGTATTATGAAAGACCTTCGTAATACATATCGCGAATTTTTATTCGGTGCATGCTTGATGGGCGAAGGCAGTACGGCTGCCAGTCTAGAACATTCGTTCCTGTTTAAATCCTTCGGGTCCTTATTAAAATAAACTCTCGATGCTTCCTTAATGCCGAATATCCCTTCTCCCCACTCTGCTGCATTTATATATTTCTCAATAATAGCCTTCTTGCTTAACTCTTTTTCCAGTCTTGCAGTTACAACAAACTCTTTTGCTTTTCTAAAAAGGTTTTTCCCGGTTGTAAAAAAAAGATTTTTTGAAACCTGCATGGTCAGCGTGCTTCCTCCCCTGATTGCTCTTCCTCTCCTTTTATTAATCCGCAGAGATGTTTTCAGCTCTTTCCAGTCAATTCCCTTATGGCTGAAAAAACTCCCGTCTTCCATTGAGATAATAGCCCTAAGAAGATTCGGATTTACATCATCGACATCAGCCCACGTCTGCCGGGGATAATAAATTAAATTTTTTTCCAGAGCCCTTTGCTCCATAAGAGACGTAACTCTGAACCTAGAATATTCAAGAATAGGTACCTGAAAAGCGGGAATACTGAAATAAAATATGAATACAAGATAAAAAATAAAAAATCGAAATTTTTTTCTTTTTAATGAGGGAAGTATTTTATCAAACAATTGCGCGATTTCAATCGGCTGAGATTGTAAAGCAGGCATTTTAAAATTCTATTTTTAAATGAATAGATTCACTCAGCTTATTTAATCAGCTGCTTTCTTTCTCTATTTAATAATGAATCGGTTCTTTCGTCTTTGCGTGCATCGTTTAAATAGCTGCTGTCCGGAACTGCTTCTTTTCTTCCAAGAGAATCTAATACAGCCGGACCCGTAATTTTGCCGCTTTGGTTATCTGCAGGTTCATTGTTAATTAAGTTATCGTCCTTTTGACTCAAAGAATCAACCGGTAATTCATTGATTAACTTTAATGAATCGGCCATTGCTAACGAATCCAATCTGATTTGTTCATTCCTCAACGAATCTTCCAATGCTTTTTGTATTCTTAACTGTTCCTGACTGTAAAAATTTAATTTAGGTCTAACTTCCGAGGCATATATTGTCTGCGGATATTTAACGGCAATTGAATCATAAACTGCTGCTGCGGAATCGTACATGTTCAGTTTATTTTCCATGATCCATCCTCCGGCGTACAGCGCCTTTGCCGCAAACGGCGATTTAGGGAACCGGTTCGATATGTCCAAAAATCTTGTTAAAGAAGTTTCGTAGTCTTCCCCCAGCAGATACTTTTCGGCTTCGGAATATAAATCCTCGGCAGGATCAAATTCAAAATCAATCAGCGGTTTGTTTAATTTATTTGCTGCCGCATTTACAATCCTTTCATTTTTGTAGTTCTCATATATGATATTATAAAGGCTGTCCGCTTTCTGAGGTTGGTTATTTACTTCGTAATAGCTTCCAAGCGCATAAAGAATTCTTGCCTGGTATGGTGAATTGGGGTAATCAGTCAGTATACTTTGATAATATGCGTACGCAGAATCCGGAAGATTGAATTCAGTAAAAAAGAGATTTGCCAATTCATATCTATTTTTTATAAGAAGGCTTTTAATCGAATCAGCCGAAATATTCGGACGCTGCGGAGGCGCACTCTTTTGTACCTGCTGCTGTGTTGTCACATTTTCAAAAACGCCTCTTCTGGTGTCCCTTCTCGTACTTCCCCTCCTGTTCGTTCCTGTACCCTGCTGTTCTTCCCCCTGATTTGTTTCCGATGAATCGACTAGAGCAGAAAAATAAGCTATAGAATCTTTTATAAATTCTTCGGGATCTGTTATATAAAGCAGCTTTTTCCGGTTTTCATTTATAGAAGTATTTATAATGCTGAATTTTTTAAAAAGCTGCGATTTATCGTTTGCCTTCAACATATATTCCTGGGGAGTGGCTGATGAAACTGCTTTCTGATAATAAACAGATGCACTGTCGAAATTCTTATATACCAGCTCAAAAATTTCCCCGAGATAGTATCTTGCAATCCCTGCACTTGCACTGGCAGCATATGTTGTATCAACTTTTTTCAATATAGTAACGGCCTCATCGTAATTCTGCAATTCTTTCAGCGTAATTCCGTTCTCTAGATCAATCACATCATAGGATTCCGAATATTTGTTTTCCATTCCCATTGCCTCAAAAACTTCCAGCGCTTCCTGCAGCTTTCCTGTTTCTCTTAAAGCCTTCCCCAATTCTACCCTTGTTTGAAATTCAACTTCATACGTGGGAGAATAATTGTATACCTCCCGGTATGAAGAAATTGCATCATTCATTTGATCCAGCGAAGCGTATAAATTTCCAAGTTCGAAATATATTTCCGCAATAACCTCATCATTTTCCGTCCGGTTTAGAAATTCTTTCAATAATTCTACTGCAGGCAAATATTCTTCTCTTGAGATTCTGAACTTAATTTCTTCAGCATACGAATCCCTGATTATTTTTTCCTCTGCATCAGTTTCGTCGGTGCGGAGCGAACTAAGTGTAGAGAGCGCATTCTCATAGTCTCTCAATTTCATTTGCGTTTTACCGATCCACAAACGGGTTTCGATAATCAAATCGCTTTCGGATTGGGTTGCTATAAGTTCTTGAAATTTCCTTAAGGCTTTTTGATAATTATTCTGATAATAAAAACTTTTCCCCAGCATCAATAAGGAATTGCCCACATATCCGCTTTCGGAATGGAATTGAAGTATCATGGAAGATTTTTCAATTACTTTTGTAAGCTGCTGATTAACGCTTCCGGGAATGATCAATTCATCGGCGGAAAAAAGAGGTTTTTTATCCTGATAAATAGTCTGTTCCGCCTGATCGAAGATATCCTTGGTGTTATAATAAAGATTGAAGTAAGTGGTGAAATTTTCCCAAACGCCGCAGCTGCTGAAGAATAATGAAAAAAGAATTAAAAAAGGAAGTTTTTTCAAGTGCAATTGATTAAAATGATTCATGAGCCAAACTATAAAAGGTTGTAAAAATTTAAAAGGTAAAATATTTTACAATGCTTCCCTGCCTGCTTCTTCTGTTCTAATTCTGATTACTTCTTCGATATCGGTAACAAATATTTTACCATCACCCACTTGTCCGGTTTTCGCAGTTCTCAAAATTGCATCAATTACCTTTTCCACTTTTTCTTTCTCTATAACAACCTCAATTCTAATCTTTGGCACAAAATCAATCCTGTATTCGCTTCCGCGGTAAGATTCGGTATGGCCTTTCTGCCTGCCGTAGCCGCGTACTTCAGAAACTGTTAAACCTCTTATACCTTCCTCAATAAGTGCTTCTTTAACCTCATCTAGTTTGAATGGACGGATAATGGCTTCAATTTTTTTCATTATAGCTCAATGATTTTTGGAAGTATGAAATTGATTAAGGATCAAATGGAAATTATTTCCCATGGCAATGTTTGTATTTCTTGCCGCTTCCGCAAGGACAAGGATCATTTCTCCCGACTTTCTCTCCAACCTGTACCGGCTGAGGTCTGCTCCCGTCATTTGCCTGGCCGGCAGATGGAACAGCATTCCTGGTCTGGCTTAAGCCAATTTTGTCTGTGCTTTGTTTTACTTCCATCATTCTTACAGAGGGTTGCCTTCTCCTTCTGCTCTGTACTTCATCCGGCGCCTGAGGAAAGAATTTAAAACAAAAAGAGACGATTTCATTTCTTATCTGCTCGATAAGCGTTACAAATAATTTAAACGCTTCCGCTTTATACTCAACTAAAGGATCTTTCTGTCCGTATGCCCTTAAACCGATTCCCTCTTTTAAGTCATCCATTTCCCGGAGATGTTCTTTCCATTTATGATCGATTACGCTTAATGTGGCGTACCGCTCAAGTCTTGCCATCAGTTCAGATCCAAGCATTTCTTCTTTCTTTTTATAGAAAGTTTTAGCGGCTTCGAGAATTTTTTCTTTTATTCCGTCTTTTCCTAAAGATTCAAATTCATCAGGAGGGATATAGATATCTACAAGAAGATTATGCAGAATTTCTTCTTTCATATTATCTGCAAGAACCTCGTCATAATTTCGATCGATTACTTCACCGACAAATTCTTCAAGCTGGTCAAAAATTTCTTCTTTCAGCCTGTCCCCTTCAAGCGCACGCTGCCTTCTTGTATAAATAACTTCTCGCTGCTGGTTCATTGTATCGTCGTATTCCAGGAGTCTTTTTCTTATCGAGAAATTATTTTCTTCAACTTTTTTCTGGGCTCTTTCTACTGATCTGGTTATAAGAGGATGCTGAATGACTTCTCCCTCTTTTATTCCCATTCTGGTCATTACATTAGAAATGCGGTCGCTGCCGAACAGCCTCATAAGATCATCTTCCAGAGAGAGATAAAACTTTGATGTGCCGGGATCACCCTGTCTTCCGGACCGTCCCCTAAGCTGGCGGTCGATCCTTCTTGATTCATGTCTTTCGGTTCCGAGAATATACAATCCTCCTCTTTCAACAACACCGGCACCCAGCTTTATATCGGTTCCTCTTCCGGCCATGTTTGTTGCAATCGTTACCGCGCCGACTTCACCGGCATGCTCAATAATCTCAGCTTCCCTCTGATGCTGTTTTGCATTTAACACATTGTGCGGAATTCCTTTTCTCTTGAGCATTCTGCTGATGGTTTCCGAAACTTCAACGGAAGTTGTACCAACCAGTACCGGGCGTCCTTCTTTCCTTAATGTTTCAATCTGTTCTATAATTGAATTGTATTTCTCTCTCTTTGTCTTATAAATCGCATCATCTTCATCATCTCTTATAACTTCTTTATTAGTAGGAATAACAACTACTTCCAATTTATAGATCTGGAAGAATTCCCCCTCTTCGGTCTCCGCAGTACCGGTCATGCCCGCAAGCTTGTTATACATTCTGAAATAATTCTGGAGAGTAATTGTTGCGAGGGTCTGGGTATCTCTTTCAACTTTTACATTTTCTTTTGCTTCGATTGCCTGATGAAGCCCGTCGGAATACCGTCTGCCCGGCAGAACACGGCCTGTAAATTCATCTACAATGGCAATTTTTCCTTCTTCAGTAATAACATATTCATCATCTTTATTAAAAAGAGTGTAAGCCTTTAAAAGCTGATGAATTGTGTGAATCCGGTCGCTGCTTTCGGAATATTTCTGGTACAACAAATCTTTTTTCTTTACTTTTTCTTCCTCGGTAAGAACCGGGTCGTTTTCGAACTTACTTATTTCGGTACCGAGATCGGGAAGCACGAAGAAATCTTTTTCCATTCCGCTCCCTTTGGCAAGTTCTTCTCTCCCTTTTTCCGTCAGGTCTATTGTATTATTCTTTTCATCGATTACAAAATACAATTCGTCGTCAATAATATACATGTTCTTTGCTTTTTCACGGAGAAATTCAAGCTCGGTTGTCTGCATCAGTTTCTTATAAGAAGGTTCACTTAAGACTTTTGCAAGTCTGTTGTGTTTAGGCAGCCCCCTGTAAGCCCGGAGCAGTAATTTACCTGCCTCTATATTTCCGTCTCCATTGCTGCCTAAAAGATTTTCGGCATCCTGAACAATCTTTGAGATTAGATTAGACTGCAGCCTGTAAAGTCTTTCAACTTTAGGCTTCATTTCGTTAAACTTCTGGTCGTCTACTTCCACCGGCCCTGAAATAATTAAAGGTGTTCTTGCTTCGTCAATTAAAACCGAATCAACCTCATCGACGATTGCATAATTATGTTTTCTCTGAACCTGGTACTCTTTATCTATCGACATATTGTCGCGCAGGTAATCAAATCCGAATTCATTATTGGTTCCGTAAGTAATATCACACAGATACTGCTGTTTCCGCTGATCGGGATTCATGGTGTTTATTATGCATCCCACTGTCAGCCCATGGAACTTGTAAATTTCTCCCATCCATTCGCTGTCTCTTTGTGCAAGGTAATCGTTAACGGTAACAAGGTGAACTCCACGCCCGGTAAGTGCGTTGAGGTAAATAGGCAAAGTAGCAACCAAAGTTTTTCCTTCGCCTGTAGCCATTTCGGAAATTTTTCCCTCGTGAAGAATTATTCCCCCCATAAGCTGAACATCATATGGAACCATATTCCATGTAATTTTATGTCCGACAACAAGCCAAGTCTTCCCGATCAGCCTTTCGCATGTGGATTTAACAACTGCAAAAGCTTCCGGAAGGATCTCATCAAGTATTTCCTCATACTTATCATTTAATTCTTCTTCCAGAGCATCAAGTTCATCATATGCAGAATGCCTGTCGAATTCTTCATCGGACTGAAGCCGTGCTTTTAATTCATCAATTTTAAGCCGAAGATCTTTTGTATACTCTTTAATCCTTTCTTTAAATTCTTCAGTTTTTCCCCTTAATTCATCATCTGAAAAGGATTTTATTTTCTCATATTCCGAATTAATTTCATCGACAATAGGCCAAAGCTCTTTGACATCTTTAGAATGTTTATCACCGAATATTTTCTTAATAAAATTAATCATTAAATATCTCTCCGCAGGATTAAACAACAAAATTAAATATAGAGGGTATGAAATTCAATTTACTGATTAATGCCGTAATTAAGAAGGATTTTCCAAATAGAGGCCAAGAATTTACTTCCCGGCCTCTAAATGTAGACGGGTACTTAGGGACTACAAAAATTATTTTATGAGAACCATTTTTTTAACGGCGTTATAATTATTCCCGGAAATTGCATAATAGTAAACGCCGCTCGAGCAATCAGAACCGTCAAATTCTACGCTGTAAAATCTTCCGCTCTCTGCAGTTTCGTTGAAAATTGTTTTAATTTCTTTTCCTAAGGCGTCATATACTTTTATTGAAACAGGACTTGCTTCGTTTACGGCAAATTTTATTGTGGTTGAGGGATTAAACGGATTCGGATAATTCTGTTCAAGTACAAATAGCTCGGCTATATTAGCTATTGAAACTTCTAATTCACCGCTGTACTCAAAGCTTCCATCCGTATCCAGCTGTTTCAATCTGAAAAGATAAATTCCTGAATTTATTTTTTGATCAACGAAATAATATTCTTTCGGAGAGTTGCTGTTCCCTGAACCCTTAACAAATCCGATATTTTCCCAGTTGCACTGAGCTTCGGAAGTCTGTTCAGGTTTTTTACATCTTTCTACCTCAAAGCCGTAGTTCTGCATTTCGGTTTTTGTTGTCCATTTAAGGATTATTTCATTTTCTTTTGAAGCTGCTGTAGCAGTAAAGGATGCCAGCTCTACCGGGAGAGGATTCGCTCCACCCGAAACATTTGCCAGAACAAAATCGCTGAAAGTTGTAAACTGATTTGAGAGAATGGAGCCTGCCGGTGAACCGTTTGCGGTACCGCCTAAATCTATCCATGCAGATCCGTTTTCTTTGGCAATCCTTAAATCCTGAGGTTCGGTAACGCCGTCTTCAACTCCGTAATAAAGAGTTATGTAAGCGGAGGTTACAACTGCCGAGCCTGTTTTAGTAACATTCCAGTATCTTACGCTGGAGACGCTGCTTAAAGTTCCCGGCAATGTTCTGCTTACAGGGGCGTTGTTAAAAACCTCGGCTCTATAGCCGGCAAAAGTGGTATCGCTGTGGGCTATTATCAATTCTACCGGTCTGTAGCTGTTTCCTTTTCCCAACGGGTATGTTAAAATCTGCTGAGCTGCAGTGTTTTTAATGCGCGATAAAGGTCCGTTGATAAAACTGGAGTCACTTCCGCCGCTGATGGAGCCTGCTGCCGATATTGTTAAAAGGTTAGTCGAAGAAGTTGAAATTTTTCCGCTTGTTAATTGTAACAAATCATCAACCGACTGACTGCAGAAAAGATTGATTCCACTAGAATTATTTATTATTAAAGTGTCAAAACTTGTTGATGCCGTTCCTCCTATAGTCTGTGCAGTTGTACCGTTAAAAGTAACGGAATTGGTATTTATGAACGCGGCGTTATTTGTCCAATTCCCTTTAATATTTATTATTCTGTTATTTCCG
>DAISZW010000118.1:0-10359 GCA_036824595.1 Ignavibacteriaceae bacterium | reverse complement strand
CCGATCATCTTGAAAAAATGTTTGAGCTGGAATCGGACAGGTTTATGAATCTTAAATATTCGGAACATGATTTTAAAACTGAAGCCGGGGCAGTAAAAGGGGAGTACACAAAAAATTATGCAAATCCTTACAGGCAGCTTAACGAAAATATAGTAAATACAGCTTTTGAAAAGCATACTTATAAACATACAACTATGGGATTTTTTAAAGACATTGTAGATATGCCGAATCAATATGAATACTCCTTAAAGTTTTTCGATCGTTTTTACAGGCCGGAATATTCAACAATTGTAGTAGTCGGAGATATTGATCACGAAAAGATTGTGCAGCTTGCAAAAAAATATTTTGGGCAGTGGAAAAAAGGTAATTACAAGACTGAAATTCCTTCGGAACCGAAACAGACTCATACAAAATATTTTCATTTACAAAACAGCAGCATTCCGCCTTACCTGGACCTGAATTTTAAAGGGCCGGCATTCAGCGATACAAGCATTGAATTCCCTGCACTTGATGTGATGAATACAATTCTTTTTTCGCAGAGCAGCAAGCTATACCAAAAGCTCGTAATAGATGAACAGAAAGTCAGGACACTCCAGGGAAGCGCACCGGATACAAAAGATCCTTATTTAATCTCCATTTCAGCTTCTTTAATTAATAAAGAAGATCTGCAGTACGTGAAAGACGAGATAATGAAAGCAATTGTAGAGGTTAAGCAGTCCGGTGTTGATACAACCCTGCTGCGTGAGGCGAAATCTCATATAAAATACCGGTTTGCAATGAGCAACGATAGTCCCGATATAATTGCAAATTCTCTCGCTCATTATATTTATCTAACAGGCGACCCGGAATCATTAAACCGTACTTATTCTTTATATGATAAAGCAACGAATGAAGATATTATAAAAGTTGCACGGAAATATTTTGTGGAAACCGGATTAACAGTTGCTACTATTTCGTCAGATTCCACATGGACTGATAAGTCCGCTGTAGTTCCGGAGGGAGGAAGCAAATGAAATCATTTTTAATATCAATATTACTACTTATGACATCAATTAATGCACAGGAAATTGTGGAATTAAAACTTCCGGGATCGGGAAAAATTATTATTAAGCTTATGTTTTTTAACGGATCGAAAAATGATCCTAAAGGGAAAGAGGGCTTAACCTATACCACCGCCGCTTCAATAACCGAAGGAGGAACGGGAACTCTCTCGTACAGCGACATACAGGATAAAATTTATCCCTGGGCAGCAGCTTATTCTTCTTCCGTCGATAAAGAAGTAACCATATTTACCTTTGCCGTGCATAAGGATTGGCTGAATGATTTTTATCCTATTATAAAGGATTTAATCCTTGAACCTTTATTCAATGAAAATGACTTTAATCGAGTAAAAGTAAAGCAGCAGAATTATGTAGACCAGATAATCCGGGCCTCGTCGGATGAAGATTACAGCAAGATGGCGCTTGAAGATTTTTTGTTCAGGGGGACAAACTACCAGCATATGGTGGAAGGAAAATCGGCTTCCGTTAAGTCCATTACTCTGGATGATGTAAAAAATTATTATAAAAAGTATTTTACTAAAAATAATCTGCTGATCGGAATTGCGGGAGATTATGAGGATGATTTCTTAAATAAACTGAAAAAAGATATGGCTGAACTGCCGGATGAAAATCCGGAGATCCGGCCTTCTACTGAAATACAAATACATGACGGAATTAAGGTGGAGATAATATCTAAAAAGGATGCTTTCGGTTCTGCAATATTTACAGGATATCCGATTAATATAACCAGGGCCGATGATGAATTTGCTGCTTTAATGGTTGCGAATTCTTATCTCGGTGAACACAGAAAATCTTACGGGAGATTGTATCAGCAGCTAAGGGAAAAACGCTCAATGAACTACGGCGACTATTCTTATATTGAGTGGTATCAGAGAGGGGGGAACAATATGCTTCCGCCTTCCGGTGTCCCGAGATCCTCAAATTATTTTTCTATCTGGATCAGACCGGTTCAAATCGCCAAGCAGCTTAAAGAGCAATATGAAGAATTAAGCGGTGCTAAAATCGGGCATGCCCATTTTGCATTGAGAATGGCATTAAGAGAAGTTCAAAAGCTTGTTGATAACGGAATGACCTCTGAAGATTTTGAATCAACAAAGAGTTTCTTGAAGAGCTACATAAAATTATATACTAGGACTCCTGCCGAACAATTAGGATATCTGATGGATTCTAAATTTTATGGAAGGAAAGATTATATAATCGAATTGGGGAAACTTTTAGATAATGTAACGCTTCCGGATGTCAACAATGCAGTTAAAAAATATTTCCAGATAGAAAATATGTATGTAACAATCGTTACTGATGAAAGCGAAGCTGAGAATCTTGCCGAAAACTTAAGGAAAAATTTAGATTCCCCGATGAGCTATTCCAATTTTGTTAAGGAAGGACTTCCGGAGAATATTCTGCGGCAGGATGAAGAAACAGCATCATTTAATCTGAACGTAAAAAGTGTTGATATAATAAAATCTGAAGATACTTTTAAGTAGAATTTCGGATTTACGCTTCTTCTTTTTCCGAAATTCTCTTCACTAATACTTTGTCGACTCGTTTTCCGTCCATATCAACAACTTCAAACTTATAATTATCAGAATCAAATTTATCTCCAACCTGCGGCACTTTATTCAGTTTGAACATTACATAACCGCCTAAAGTTGTATATTCCTCGGAATGTTCAAACTGGAGAGTTAATGTATCTTTCAATTCATCAATCCGAATTGTGCCGTCTATCAGCATAGATCCATCTTCTCTTTTAAATATAGGGACTTCATATACTTCATGCTTTTCAGGAAGCTCCCCGAAAATATTTTCAATCAGGTCATGTAGGGTAATCATTCCTTCGGTGGAGCCGTACTCATTAATTACAATGGCTATATGAATTTTAGTTTCCCTAAAGCGTTCAAGAATTTTTATTGCAGGTAAATTTTCCGGAATATACAAAGGCTGAGTGGCAATAATCCGTAAATTCTTTTCTTTTCCTGTCTCTATCTGCTGGAGGTAATCTTTAACACTGACAATACCGATTACCTGGTCAATTGAACCGTCGCACAGCGGGAATTTGGAAAAATTGTTGTTATAAATTGTTTCTCTCAATTCACCTGGAGGATCATTTATGTCGAGCCAGATTAAATCCTGCCTGTTTGTCATTATTGAGTAAGCATCCCTGTCTCCGAAACGGAAAATACTCTTAATCATTTCGGTTTCTTTCATCTCTATGGTTCCTAAACGCCCTCCCTGTTCAATTAAGATTTTTAATTCTTCCTCGGTAACCGGAGCATCCTTGTTCGATTTTATATGAAAAATCCTGATAACTATCTTGGTTGATAAGCTTAAAAACCTGATCATAGGATTTGTTATTATTGATAAAACTCTCATGAACGGTGAAAGCGTAATGGAAATTCCTTCCGGATTATTGAAAGCAATTGTTTTGGGTACGAGTTCTCCGATAATGATTGAAAGGTAGGTAATTAATCCGATCACAACTATATATGAAATTTCAACAGAATATTCTTTTAAAGCATCAAATTGTTCAAAGAAAGGTGAAATGTCTTTTGCCATGGTAACGCCGCCGTATGCACCTGCAATAATGCCGATCAGTGTAATTCCGAATTGCACGGTCGATAAAAACTCTTCAGGCTTTTTCAGAAGTACTAAAGCGATTTTTGCTCCTTTGCTCCCTTTACTAGCTTTTTCTTCAAGGCGTACTCTTTTGGAGGAAACGAGCGCAATTTCGGCCATTGCAAAAATCCCGTTAAAAACAACTAATAAAAGAATTATGAAGATTTCCATTTTAGAAATACTCTATCATTGCAAAAATTAGCCAAAAACAATCCCTTTTGAAGTGATTATTTCTTTATTATCCGTTGTTGGATAAAGAGATAAAAATATCTCTATAATGTACTACATTAAAAAGATCTTTAAAAGCAGGGCTTCAAAAACTGAAGAATTAGAACTGCTCTAGAAATTCATTAACTGTACGGGTGAATTTTGCAGGTTCTTCAAGGTGTGTATTGTGGCCGGCGGTATCAATAATTACATGTTTAGCCGAGGGGAAGATTTTCGAAATGCCGGAATTAATTTCAGTGAATTTGATGTCTAATCCTCCGGTTATAAGAAGAGTTTTACAATTAATATTTTGCAGCTGATCATATAGCGGAAGCATTACTCCCGCACCAAAGCCTTTCAAGCTGTTTATCAAACCTGTTCTGTTATTTTTCAATTTTTTCTTTTTTATTTCTTCTCTTTTGCTTTTTGAAAATCTTAATTGAGTAGCAAATAAATCGATGTTCATCCAATAATCCACAAAATCCTGCATGCTGTGAGTGGAAATAAATTCGGCGAGCTCGGTATCTTTTTTTATCCTTTCTTTTCTTTCCCGCCCGCTTTTAATGCCGGGAGAAACACTCTCAAGAATAAGTCCCTTTACTCTTTCCGGATACTTTAAAGTAAAATTTAATGCAGCTCTGCCTCCCATTGAGTAACCGATTAAAATAATTTTCTCTTTAGTAAAAGCATCAACTGCATTAAGAATCTGATCTGAAATTGGATCGGCCATATAGTAGGCAAATTCTTGGGGAGAATCACTTTTGCCATGCCCGATCAAATCAATAGCTGCAAAGGCAAACCGCGGATTAATATTCGGAATTATCTGATCCCAGTCTTCCGAAGAGCCGGTAAAACCGTGTAGGAAGAAGATCAATCCGGATTGGCTGCCGGATAGTGATTTTAATTCTGCATTAATATTAAAACCGGCAAATTTTATATTCATATTCTTGAAATAAACCAGAATAAGAAAAAAAATATTAAAGGAATGGAAAAGCAATAACTCAATTACATATGCAAACAAGAAAAAATCACAATGTAATTTCACTAATTTTTATTTAGTTCTTTATCTACTTCTTCCCAATATTTATTTCTGAGATTTAAAGATTTTACCGCATTGGTTTGAATTTCTATAACCGAAAAGTTTTTACTCTTTAATGCAGCACAAATAGATTCTCTAAAATGATTTTTGTTTTTTACCAGGATATAATTTCCGCCGTATCCTTTAACAAACGGGGAGAAATCAAGATCGTGAGGAGTAATAAAGTATTTATTAAAAATTTCTTTACCATTTTTAATTTCATTTGAACTAGAGAGGTATTTAGAGATAGGAAGAACCTCAAAAATACCCCCGCCGTTATTATTTACAATTATAATTGTTAATGGGATTGAATATTTTTTTGCGGCGAGCAGTCCGGTCAGGTCGTAATAAAAAGCAAGATCACCCGTGAGAAGAACGGTTGTCTTCCTGTTTGCAGCAGCTATTCCCAATGCAGTCGAAGTTATTCCGTCAATTCCGCTTGCACCGCGGTTATTATAAATAATAATATTTTTTTCCAGAAGCGGCGCAAAATAATCGAAATCTCTTATCGGCATACTGTTGGAAATCATTAACTGTGCATCATCGGGTAAAACATCGAGTGTTTCTTTAATTATGCCGGGTTCATTTATCTCTTTGGTTTCTTCTATTATTTTTCTTTTAATTCTTGCAGAAATTTGATTTGCATGAAGCAGCATCTTCAGCCATCTATCATTATCTCTTTTAAATCCGGAATCATTCAGCATTCCGATCATTTTTTCGCAGAACAGATGCGGTTTACAGGCGAATGAGGCGACTGACCTGTTTGAGGGATCAAACCAGTCTCCGAATTCATTTATCATAAATCTGGCCGCCGAGCAATTTTCAAGATAATCATCCAATGCTTTTGATGTCATCGTTCTTCCGAACTGAATGATAATTTCAGGCTGAAAATTTTTCGAAAATTCTTTTGACCTGAGAAATCCTTCAAAGCTGGATATGATATTTTCTTTATTATATGAACCGAATCGCAACTGTGAAGCACCGTCTGCGAAAATTGGATACCCAAGCATCTGAGAAAGAACTCCGCACTTGCTGCGGAAAATTGGGCTGTAGCTTTCAGGTCCAGCTAGAATAATTCCTTTGGAATATTTTTTCAATAGATTAAAAATTTCCCAGAACCATTTTTCATCTTCAATCTTATTTTCTTTTTCTTTAAAGAAGATTTTTTTGTCTATTAAGTTGTTTTTGGCAAAATCCACGATCTCTTTATTTACCTCATCCGTAAAGTAATCCGGTTCAAAAGGTTTTCGGAAAGGAAAATTAATATGAACCGGGCCCTTTGAATGGATCAGACTTTCATGATATGCTTTGCATGCAATGATTTTAATATGCTTAATTCTTTTTATAATTGGTTCCGGAACACCGGCATCAATAAACCATCTAATGTGATTTTTATAAATATTATTCTGGTTAATGGTTTGGTTGGCTCCGCAATCCAGATGTTCGGGGGGTCTGTCGGCAGTGCACACAATAAGCGGAACTCTCTGGTAATAAGCTTCGATAATTGCCGGATACAGTTCGGAAACTGCCGTTCCCGAAGTTGTTACAATGACAACAGGAGAATCTGCAGCTTTAGCTATTCCGAGTGCAAAAAAACCGCAGTTACGTTCGTCAATATGTACATAGGCCTCAATATCACCGCACTCTGCAAAGGCGATTGTTAAAGGAGTATTTCGGGAACCTGGCGAAATGCATGCATATTTTACACCCAAAGAAGCTAATTCTCTTACAAAAGTCCTGGCCCACAGTATGTTCCTATTAATTTTTAGTTTCATTATCAAATAAAGAAAGAATGGGATTAAGTTTTAGTTCTGTTTCTTTCCACTCATCATCGGGATCTGAATCTTTAACAATTCCGTTGCCTGCAAATATAGCAAGCTTTCGCCGATGATAAAGTGCCGACCTGATGGCAATTACAAATTCGCCGGCATTAAAATTCATCCATCCGATTACACCGGTGTACAGTCCTCTTTTATATCCCTCGATCTTTTTAATCAATGATATGGCTTCCTCCTTCGGCATGCCGCAAATGGAGGGGGCGGGGTAGATTGCTTTCGCTATGGTAAGAGCAGAAAAATCGGCTTTTAATCTTGCAGAAACTTTAGTCCATAAATGCTGAATATTCAGGTATTTTTTAACAGATGTTTTGTAGATGGTTAAATCTTCGGTAAAAGGGGTGATTATATTTTTTATATAATCGAGCACAATTTTGTGCTCGTACAGATTCTTTTTACTCGCCAGAAGCTCATTTTCCAATGCAGCATCTTCATCGGCTGTTTTACCTCGGGGCGCCGAACCGGCCATTATATCAAACTCAGCCGAGGCATTTTCAAATTTCAGCAGCTTTTCCGGACTTGCACCAAAGAATATCGAATCTCCATTCCGGTATAAATAAATGAAACAGCTGGGGAACCTTTCGGCAAGTCTTTTTAAGATTCCGGAAAATTTAATTTCACCGGAAAGAAACAGGTCTATTTTTCTTGATAATACTACCTTTTGAACATTCTCAGAAGATATTTGTTCAATCAGTTCATTAATCTGGTTCTTCCATTTCTTTTTATCTTTCGGGAGATTGCCTTCGATTTTAAGAATAGCATTATTATGTTGTTTTACCTGAACTGATTTTTCTTCTCCATGCGGATTAAAGAGATACTCAAGAATTATTCTAAACTGGTTTGTTAAAATTTTAATCTGAGGAGTTCCCTGCAAAACAGAATTAAAAATAATAAAAGAATTTTTTTGTTTTTTGAAAAGAAGAATTTGAGGAAGAATCCAAACAGAATCGTAAAAATTTTTCCAATCCTGGTCCGAATGGTCAATGGGAAATTCTACAGCGCCAAAAAAAAGGGGAATATTTAAATTAGGGTAAAAATCCCAGTTGCTTAACAATCTATTCTTATATTCTTTAATTTTTTTGTCTATAGAAGAAAATCTCCGACTGCCGTTTTCAATAATTACTGCCGATTTGGAGATGCCGATGAACTTATATTCTTCATCAGGTTTTTCAATTATAAATACCGGATCTTGAGCTCTTAATATATTATCAATAACAAGCGTATTAAAGATTTCATTGCTTTGATAAATAAAGCTTAATAGAACTTCACCCTCAGAGGCAGGCGGGGCTGCAGGTTTTTTTAATTTTAAGAAATCTGCCAGTGAATTCACTGCAGCAGAAACAAATTCTTCCATTAACGCTTCAAGGTTGAGTAATTTTTAATAAAGTGTAAAAATGGACAGACAAAATTTAGTAAAACTAAAATATTATATCCTCTTCTATAGTCTCAAGCAGGCGTAAATAACTGTCGTACCTTTCCATAGAAACTCTATTTTTCTCGACAGCTTCAATAACTGCACAGCCGGGTTCATGCATGTGGGTACATGTATTAAATCTGCAGCCCGGGATATATTTTTTAAATTCTGTAAAATAATGTCCTAAATCTTCTTTTTTTATACCGTACGGATCTATCTCTCTTACACCGGGAGTATCGATAACATAAGTATTTTCTTCCACATGCATCATTACGCTTGTAACAGTTGTGTGAGTTCCTCTAGCGGTCTGCCGGCTGATTTTACCTGTCTGCAGATTTAACTGAGTGTACATTTTATTCAACAGAGAAGATTTTCCAACTCCCGATTGGCCAATGAAAAGGTTTTTTTTATTTTTACGAAGATTTTTTAGTTCATCTAAACCGCTGCTTGTAACTGCACTTGTTTCAAAAACAAGGTAGCCGATTGACCGGTAGAGGTCTGCACAATCCTTCATCCGGTTTTCTTCACACAGATCAATTTTATTTATTATGATTATAATTTCAAGATTTGAACTTTCAGCAGCCACAACGAACCGGTCAACTACTTTATTATTAAATGAAGGCTCGGCAACACTGCTCACAACACATACATTATCAAGATTTGATGCAATAATTTGTTCAAGACGTTCACCCCTGAATCCGGCGCCTTTAATTCTTGGTGCTTTCCTGGAAATATAATTATCTCTTTTTTCAATTTTGTAGATTGAACCTGAAGATTTATCATCAGCTAAATCAAAATGAACTGAGTCACCTACAGCTGCGATATCAGTGTGGTAAAGTTTATCCTTTTTAAGTTTATATTCCTGTTTGAATTTACCTCTGAGGCTGCAGCGGATAAGTCCGTTGAGTTCATCAGAATAGATATAGAAATCTTTGCTTTCGATCCTAAAAATAATTCCTTTTATACTTAAACTCCTTTTTAAAATTAAAAAGTCCGGTAAACACCGGACTAAAAAATAAGGCGGTTGAGAATTTTAGTCAATTCTAAGGATCATAGTGAAAAATCAAAATCTATAGATAGCGCTTAAAACAAAATTATCTGCGGTAATTTTCTGTAAAGTTCTTGATATTCCGGAACCGTAATTATCTCCGAAATCTTCCCACCAGCCGTGTGCATACGCCAGATCGATTCCGATTGTTTCCTCTGCAAGAAAACCGATTCCCGCGGTTAAGTATTTTCTGTCGTATTTAGGAGGATCACCCTCATAGGGTGAAGGGTGTACAAAAAATCCGCCTCTTATTCTCAAACCAACTTGCGGGATTGTATATTCCAAACCGAGATTATAATTCACTGCGACAGCAAGAAGATCTTTTATATCTCTATTTAAATCTGATTTAGTTTTTGCGGGATCTTCAAATCCGGCAAGATCATCAAATTCACTTTGCGAATAATCGATCAATGTTCCTTCCGCACTGAAAATCAAGCCTTTTACATTCAGCGCAAACCCGAAACCGAATTCATAAGGTGTAACAATATCATACTCAACTTCATCGCTGTAGGGATCTAAAGTAAATCCGGTATTGGCAAAATCGCTGGAAAAATTATCGGAATAATTTTCTTTAATTGAAAATACTTTAGGGAACTGCACTGTAGTTCCGATACGCAGCATTGGATTAATCTGATAGAGCATTCCGATTTTAGCATCCCAGCCTGAAATATCCCAATTAATATGTTTATCAATATGGAGTAACTGGAAATCAAGCGTCCGGTTGTCAGCCGGATCTGCTAAACCCTGATAAAGGTTATTTACGTCTTCCTCATTGTAATTAAATGTATTCTCGTAGGTTCCGGAAATGATATTTAAATTCAAACCAACAAATAAATTTTTATAGATCTCCACAGCGCCTGAAAAAGTCCAATTATTTATATCACCCGAGGAGATTATATCACCAAATTGAGCCAGTCCGCCGTTGATTAAAGCAGTATCATTACCGTTAACAGGATAGCTTAATCCCAAATTAAAAATGTTGTCATCATTAAATTGAGTATTGTAGTTAATATATGATGATGTAGGATTAATTCCGTCAAATTTTAATGCACTTGTAAGATCTTTGTTTTTGTGATATGCCAATCCGAATACAAGACTTCCCT
>DAISZW010000291.1:0-2861 GCA_036824595.1 Ignavibacteriaceae bacterium | reverse complement strand
TCTTCTTTGTTTCACTATAATTTTTCAGGCTCAATTTATAAAAATAAACTCCGCTTGGAATCCCGGAAGCATTAAAATCAATTTCATAACTGCCTGCCTGTAAATATGAATTAACTAATTCTGTGATCTGTAAGCCGAGAACATCAAAAACTTTCAATGATGTAAAGCCTGGTTCAGAAATATCAAACTTAATTTTTGTTGAAGGATTAAACGGATTAGGATAATTCTGATATATATGGAATTGATCAGGTATTGTTGATACTGAAACACTTTTGACCGATGTTATTATTTCCGGGAATAAATCTCTTCCTGGACCTCCGAATGCTCCCATATCACTTCTTGTATTGCCAAGCGATGGAAATTCTGCAAGTCCTTGATTAGCCGGATCTTCAGGATCGTTATAAATTGTATCGGGACTTCCAGCATCAATACAGGGGGAAAGTTCGATGTTCAACATACAGCTTGACGTATCCATTAACGGATCAGCATCTATATTCCCTTCGCCGTTCCAGCCACCTTCAATATCGCAGTATGAAACCGACGCGGATGCGCCTGAACGAAGAGAGATCTGGGCTCTTGCACTTGCTGAATTATTAAATACTATATTATTTCTTAAGGTTGCCGTTGTGTTGGTGTACAATAAAATTCCTCCCCCGTCGGAATTAGAATGATTGTACACAATTGTATTATTTTCTATAATTCTCGATAAGCCGTTGGATTTATTCATCCAAATTCCTCCCCCGCCGTAATCCCGGCCGCCGGTATTCCCCGTAATAATATTATTTTTGACGGCAGCTCCGCACCAATTCAGAACAATTCCTGCACCGTATCTTCCTTTATTATCTTTAATAATATTATTTAAAATCTTAGGATTTCCATCCCCGCAGCGGATAGCCCCTCCGCCTGCGCTAGCCAAACCTAATTTATCCACGGCTTCATTATTAATAATGATATTATTTTGGATAACAGGCGATGAAAATGCTGTAAAAATTCCGCCTCCCTCCCGATAGGTGCCCGAACTATGCTCATCTTTCCAAGCTGTACCTTTACCTCCTGTAATTGTAAAACCCTGGATAATTGCGGTGGAATCTTCTCCATTAATAACCAGGATACAGCTTGCAGTATCTTCATCTGCAGGCTGACTCCCGTTAATGATTGTCGAAGCTATAAAACTCAGATCGCCGGTTTCATAATACCTACTGGTCAGTACAATATTTTTTCCCCGGAAAAAAATATTCTCGTAATATGTTCCCGGAGCCACTACCACCGTATCCCCTTCCTCTGCGGCATCAATTCCTAATTGAATTGAAGGCTGATCTTCCGGAACATTAATAATATCCGGGTATGAATTAAAATTTAATATTAAAAAAGCAGCTAATAAGAAAGTATAGATTTTCATATGCACTCCGGCAATTTCTTTAAACAATTTTTGGAAAACTACTGCCTGGAATTAAAAAAATCGTCCGTGCGCGCGCGATAGGATCGTTTTTTGAAACTTTTAGTGGGCTAAACTCTTCGTTTTTTGTATTCAGTAGGACTTTCGCCTGTATGATCTTTAAATACTTTGTAAAAAGTAGATTTGGAATTAAATCCCGCTTCATAAAGAATTTCCAGAATTGTCATCTTATCTCTGCCGGAATCGGACAAATATTTTAACGCTTCCTTAATCCGGTATGAATTAATAAAATCATAAAAATTTTGATTAAGAGAATCATTTATTACTTGCGAAAGATATCTTAATGGGATATTTAACTTTTGAGCCAGATCGTTAATGGTAACAGCGGGGTTTAAATAAGGCTTTTCTCTTTCCAGAAAATCATTCAATTTATTTAAAATGCCGGCATTTTCTTCCTTAGATAACTTGGATTTTTCATATTTAGGTTTTCCTGTAATTGTTCAGGGAAATGAAAATATTGCGGGTGTTTTAAACCTTCGTAGAAAATAAGAATAGCAAAAATAAAATTTGTTAAAAGCGAGAGCGTCCCGATAGTTGCATGTAAGTCTGAAGGCAGAACAAATAATCTTCTTAAAAAAAAATTAATGAAATCTGCGATCCACATAAAGAAAAATCCATATAGTACAATTGTGAGCCAATAAAAATTCAGCTTTTCAATTGATGAATAGTAATTTCTAATCCGTTTCCCGTATTTTTTTATTTCAATTAAGGAAAATATCATATAAGGCATAACCTGAACATGGAGAATTAAATCGTAAAACATCCGGTCACTTTGATCCCAAATTTCCCCGGGGCTGCCAAAAATAATGTATCTGATCAAAACATACAGCAAAGCGCAGCTAAATGGTATTAAATGGACCATTTCCCCGGTGCTGATTCTTTGAAGAGTACCTACAGTCGATTTTGTATAAAGAAGAAGTACAGGTCCGAATAAAAAACCGGTAGAATGAAGAAAATAGAATATGAATAACGTAAGAAGCGTTACCGGTTTTACAGTGGAAATTACCAAATAAGCTGCAAGGTAAGCTGCATTTATAACAAGGAAAATAAAGAGCAGGCGGCGGTTTAGTTTTCTTTCTTTCTTTATAGTAAGAAGAAAAATAGAAAAGATAATTAAAAGAAGAGCAGTAACAACAGCAAGTATTTGATTAATTTGAAACAGCATCGGTTTTCATTTTATGAAAATAACTTTGCGATAAAAGACCATCTGCTTCTTCTGGTATTAAGTAAAGATTACTTCATTTCATCATACAATTTTCTGAATTTTTTAACATCTTCCCAGCAGTCTTTTTTAAGATTAGGATTCCTTAACAGAGCAGCAGGATGATAAGTAACCATCACTTTTGTGAAGTTAAATTCAAATAATTTTCCCCTTAGATTACCCATTGATTCCTTTTTCTTTAGC
>DAISZW010000290.1:0-2867 GCA_036824595.1 Ignavibacteriaceae bacterium | reverse complement strand
GGTGCGGGCGGCACTATTCTAAAAACTACTGACGGCGGAAATTCCTGGAATCCCCAAACATCGGGGACAGACTTTGCGTTGTTCTCAATTAATTTTTCAGATCTAAGCAACGGCTGGGCTGTGGGTCCGCAGGCAACTCTGCTTAATACTACTGACGGCGGCGATAACTGGCAGCAGATGGAAATATTCGTCAGCGGTTCACTTGAAGAAGTGTTTTTTGTAACTCCGCAAATAGGATGGATTGTCGGAGACGGAGGATTAATAATAAAAACTGTATCCGGAGGAGGAGACCCTGTAGAGGTAAATGAAAATAGAAATCAGCTGCCGGATCAATTTTATTTATCCCAAAATTTTCCTAATCCGTTTAATCCATCTACAAAGATAGTGTATTCAATTCCGGGACAGAGTTCAGGACAAGCATCTTCTCAGCATGTATTGCTGAAGGTTTACGATATTTTGGGAAATGAATTAACTACTTTAGTTAATGAAAATAAACCTGCCGGAAAATATGTAGTGGAATTTAATGGTAACAAATTATCAAGCGGTGTTTATTTTTATAAGATTCAGGCCGGTCCATTCAGACAGGTAAAGAAAATGATTTTGCTGAGATAATCACTAAAATATTGAACGGCTTTTTCAAAGCGGGATATTCTCCCGCTTTTTTATTTTAAATATTCAAATTAGCCTTGACAAAGAAGCTTCAAAGTTTCAATTTTCAGCAGCAAAAATAAACGGGGCTCAAAGATGAAAACTTTAACTCTCCTTTGTCTTTTATGTTTATTGAATTTCTACGGTAAAATCTCTGCACAGGCCGTTAACTCACTTATTCTAAATCCGTCTCCGGAATTAACCGGATTAGGTTGGACGGGTGTTTCAATTCCAACTGATGATCCATTCGGATTTTATTATAATCCGGCCAATCTGGGACATTGGGCTCAGACAAATAATTTATCTATGCATTTCTATTCTAAACCTATAGGTTGGTTAAATAATGCATGGTCAGGGCTTGAGTACAGCAGCTATGCGTTTAATGCTGGTTATAATTTTAAGAATGATGTAGGGATTGATTTAAGTCTCGGAGCCGGATTTATTCATAGTAAGTTTAATTATGGCAGTTTTATTAATCTCACTGGAAATTCATCTGAAAATTATGATTCATATAACGCTTTTGGTTTGGGTGCATCAGTAGATTATTATATTAATTTTTCAGTCGGGATAAGTTATAAGAGAATTATCGCAAAAACATCAGATTTCCCTCTGGAAGGTGTATCCGGTACTGTGGAAGTTAATACAAATGCGATTGACTATGGTTTCATTCTGGGTATACCTGTTGCGAAGCTGTTTGATGTAAGTAATTTTAGTTTGTCGGAAGAGGTTCACTTAAAACCTTTGATGAACTATTCTATAGGTTATTCAAGACTTAATATTGGAGATGAAGTTTATTATCTAGATCCTTCACAAAAAGATCCTCTACCCTTAACTGCAAGGTTCGGGCATACTTTTAGTTTTGGTTTGGATTTGGTATCCGAAAAAATTCAATTAACTATTTTAAATTATGATCTAATACTTGAAGCCGATGATAATCTAGTAGTAATGAAATTCTTTGGAGAAGATGTTCTGAATCCGGGTTTTTCTTATCAGGGGATACTTGGCGATATCAAAATCGGAAAACATCTGATTCAATTAAAAGGGGATAATAATGTGGTGGTGCATAAAGGACATGCAATTTCTCTGATGGAATCTGTTAAAATTCTGAAAGGATCATTTCGGGGACGTGGTTTTATGGATGGAAGATACACTGAAGGAATGATAGTCAGCAGCAGGGGAATGTTTAAATTATTAGGTTATATAACCGGGAGCATTACTCTCAAATTTATCGGAGACCATTTTGATCTTAGATATATTGAATCAACTCTCTATGCCGATTCACCTATAGAAACTGATTTTTCAAGTGTTTCAGTATCACTAATAAATTTTCCGTTTTTTTAATCACATACTTTAACAAGCTTTTAAATATCCTGCCCTCGCGTTATTTTAGAGAGAGCAGGATCTCAATTCAACAAATTCTTATTTTTCTAAAGCTAATTTGTTTAGATATTTCTATCTGACAATTTCCTTAACTAATTTCCGCAATCAAAAAATAAAGGATTCAATGGAAACTCTTTTAAATGATGCTGCAAAACGTTCTATTGCTTTCAGGAAAGAAATTCAAAATAGAAAAGTAGCCCCGTCCCCTGAAGCGATAGCAGGACTGAACAAATTTAATTTCCCCTTTCCTGATGAATCAACAGAGGACGAAAAAGTAATTGATTTGCTTGATAAATACGGTTCACCTGCAACGATCGGAATTGCCGGTCCGAGATTTTTCGGGTTTGTAATAGGAGGCTCCCTTCCTGTTACTGTTGCCGCAAACTGGCTTAATGCGGCGTGGGACCAAAATGCAGGTTTATTTGCCGGTTCACCGGTAGGTACGGTATTAGAAGAAGTAAGCTTAAACTGGCTGCTCGATATTTTTAATTTTCCTGCAACAAGCGCAGGAGCTTTTGTTACCGGTGCAACGATGGCTAATTTTACTTCGCTGGCTGCTGCAAGAAATTGTCTTTTAAAAATCCAGGGCTGGGATGTTGAATCAAACGGTCTGTTCGGTGCTCCTTCAATTGATATTATTGTAGGAGAAGAAGCTCATCCTACGTTGTTTAGAGCTTTAGGACTTTTAGGTTTGGGAAGAAAAAGAGTAACCACGGTTCCCGCAGATGATCAGGGAAGAATGCGGATTGATAAATTTCCTGAGCTGAATGAACATTCTATAGTCTGTGTACAAGCCGGAAACCTGAACACCGGTGCTTTCGATCCTTTCACTGAAATTT
>DAISZW010000021.1:1654-29014 GCA_036824595.1 Ignavibacteriaceae bacterium | reverse complement strand
TTTTCTTAGTTTCAACGAATTTAGAAGATGCTTTTTAGAAAGGTGTAAAATTAAATTTGGCGGAGAGGGAGGGATTCGAACCCTCGATAGCAGTTTACCCACTATGACGGTTTAGCAAACCGTTGCCTTCAGCCACTCGGCCACCTCTCCGTTAGCTGAATTATCATTAATATTTTGTGTATTAAAAATACTACTTAAATCAGAATATTAAAATAGAATTTCCTTTGAATCTGAAAATAACTCATGGAAAATTCAAATATAACTGCATCTCACAAACGATCTTTGCCGCTAGGGAGTTACTCTAGAAGCAGTCTTTTCATCCACATCCTTTACAAACAAAGTAAACAATCCTGCGGCAAACATCGAAACACCGCCGAGCAGCAAAGCGTAAATAGCCTCGCCGTTTACTATATTCTTCACAAAAAATCCTAAGATGCTTGCTGCAGTTATCTGCGGAATTACAATGAAAAAATTAAAAATTCCCATATAAACTCCCATTTTTTCCGGCGGCAGGGAACCGGCAAGTATTGCATAAGGCATGGCTAAAATGGAAGCCCATGCTAATCCTATTCCAAGCTCCGAAACAAGCAGCAGGTTCGGATCTTTTATAATATAGAAAGAAGCTAAACCTAATCCTCCGCAAATTAAACTTATCAGATGCACGACTCTGCGGCTGGTTTTTTTTGCAAGCCACATAATAATAAATGCCATTACTGCCGCAAAACCGTTGTAGACAGCCATTAAAACTCCAACCCAGTCGGCGCCCTCATTGAAAAGTTTTGATGTAGGATCCGATGCTCCGTAAATATGATGGGTTACGGCTGGTGTAGTATAAATCCACATTGCAAACAATGCAAACCAGGAAAAAAATTGTACAACTGCTAACTGCTTCATGGCTGCGGGCATTTCGTAAAGATCGGTGATAATGTCAGTCAAACCGTTATTTGTTTTGCTGTTTTTTATCATAAGACCGGCAATCATCTGAAGCAGACCGAATATTGCCGAACCCACAAAGAGAACATATAAACCTAATTCCAATTCATTAATAAAAATCAGGATAGAAATTACAATTCCGATAAACAACCAGATTAATCCGTTGCGGATATATTTAGAAGGTTCCGAGCTCTTAATCAATTGCCGTTCAGCCTGACGTATTTTTTCTTCGGCATCGGAGTCTTTAAACTTCTGCATTTCTTCGGGAGAATATTCTCTGGTTCTGAACACGGTCCAGCTTACGGCAGCGAGAAAAACAATTCCGCCGATATAAAATGAAAATTTAACCGAATCGGGAATTTCACCGGGAGGAGCAGTATTGGAAATATTGAACCAGTTTGTCATCATGTATGGGAGTGCAGATGCAATTATTGCACCTGTACCGATAAAGAAACTCTGCATTGCAAAGCCGGTTGTTCTTTGCTCGGAAGGGAGCATATCACCCACAAAAGCTCTGAACGGTTCCATTGAAATATTTATTGACGCATCCATTATCCAAAGCATTCCGGCGGCAATCCAGAGAACCGGTGAATTAGGCATTATTATTATTGCAATCGAAGCAAGGATAGCGCCGGTTAAAAAATATGGCCTCCGCCTTCCAAGTCTGTTCCATGTTTTATCGCTCATATGTCCGATGATAGGCTGTATTATCAATCCGGTTACCGGCGCGGCAATCCAGAGAATGGGAATATTGTCTATGCTTGCACCGAGGGTTTCGAAAATTCTGCTTACATTTGCATTTTGAAGTGCAAATCCGAATTGAATCCCAAGAAATCCGAAACTCATATTCCAGATTTGCCAGAATGAAAGGCGCGGTTTCTGCATTTAAATTAATCCTAGCTTTTTTAATGTATGTAAGTAAAATAACTTAAAAGAAGATAAAAATCGCTTCTTGCTGCAGTTCCTTATGCTTCTTGATGAAATATTAAAATCAGTTATCAATAATCCGGGATCAGGATTATTTTTTACGCCGCCGTACTATGAAGACGGTGTTTCATACTTTTTTTCCAATCCTTGTGAAATTATTAAAGCAGAAAATCAGGAAGATTTTTTTCCTTTGCTGGACAGGATTGATGAGCTTTCTTCACAAGGGAGATTCGGTGCCGGATTCCTAGCTTATGAAGCCGGTTATGCTTTTGAAAAAAAATTAAATAAATATTTAACCGCCAATAAAGATCTGCTGGCATATTTTTGTTTTTATAAGGAAGAAAATGTTAAAAAATATTCCCGGGGCGAAATAGAAATTAATTCCGATGCTGAAAATCATTTTAATGTTTCATCTTTTCGCCTCAATACATCATTTAAAGAATATCTAGAAGCTGTCGAGAAGATAAAATATTTAATATCGGAAGGAGATACCTACCAGGTTAACTATACAATTAAAACTAAATTTAATTTCAGCGGAAATCCTGCGGCTTTGTTTAGGCATCTTATTTACAATCAATCCGCGCAATTTGTCGCAATTATTAATACAGGGGAAACATTCATAATCTCCGTTTCACCGGAACTGTTCTTTAAGATTGAGGGCAGAAAAATTACCGTGAGGCCGATGAAGGGGACTAATTCGAGAGGAATTAATTCTGAGGACGATGAATATCAGCGGCTTGTATTGATGAACAGCGAAAAGGATAAAGCGGAGAATTTGATGATCGTGGATCTTCTCCGCAACGACTTGGGGAAAATTTGTAAATTCGGCTGCGTCAAGCTTGCATCGCTTTTTGATATTGAAAAGTATGAAACCTTGTTTCAAATGACTTCGGTTGTTGAGGGTGAATTGATTGATGGAATCAAATTCAGCGATGTAATAAAAAATATTTATCCCTCCGGTTCTGTTACCGGTGCACCCAAAATTAGAACCATGGAAATTATTAATGAATTAGAGAAAGAGAGAAGGGGAGTTTATACCGGAAGCATAGGTTTTATTTACAATGATAAACTAAAATTTAATGTTGCTATAAGAACTGTGGTTATCAATCAAAGTAAAGGTACCGGAGAACTGGGAATAGGAAGCGGAATAGTGTGGGACAGTAATCCGCAAAAAGAATATGAAGAATTAATATTAAAAAGTAAATTCCTTACTCGCTCTATTGAAAATTTTGAACTCTTTGAAACTATGAAACTGGAAAACGGCCGCATTCCATTTTTAAAGGAACATTTAAACCGTCTTAAAAAAGCGGCTGATTTCTTTTTGTTTTTGTTTGATGAAAAGAACCTTGGTTATTTAATTCTGGAAGAAATCAGGAAATCTGATCCGCAGCGGAAATACAGAATGAAAATTAAATTGAACAAATTCGGAAAGGCTGAGATAGAGTTGAGCGAGTATCCCAAGCTTCCCGAAGAAATAAAAATAATCCTATCGGATAAAAGAATAAATTCACGCGATCCGTTCAGGTATTTTAAAACTACTAAAAGAATAGTTTATGATGAAGAATATTCGTATTACGCTTCGCAGGGTTTTTTTGATGTAATTTTCATAAATGAGAACGGCAATATAACGGAAGGGGCGATAACAAATATTTTTCTCAGGAATAATGATCAATGGTACACGCCTCCCGTCGATGCCGGGATTCTAAACGGAATTTTTAGGAACGATTTAATTTCTAGGAATAAAAAAATTATTGAAAAAAATCTCTGCGAGGATGATTTATTTGAAGCGGAAGAAATTATGCTTACAAATGCTTTAAGAGGTGAGCTGAAGGTTGATAAAATCTATTTGAACCGATTCAAGTTCAAAGAGCTTAAAAAAAATTGATGTCATTCTTTAGATGAACGCAAGGTTTTTTTAATAAAATTTTATATCTTAACCGGAAATTATTGAGATTATTATCGAATGCCTGAACCCGAATCAACTTCCTCAAGAAAAAAAGAGCATATTGAGCTTTGCCTAACCGATGATGTTTCATTTAAAAATAAAAGAAACGGGTTCGAGAATTATGAATTTCTGCACTATGCAATTACGGAAGTTGATATTTCCAAAATTACTTTTCAAACTGAGTTTCTTAAAAAGAAGATTGATTATCCTTTTTTAATCTCATGCATGACCGGCGGGAGCTCAGAGTCTGAAAATATAAATGAGAGGTTAGCCATTGCAGCTAATCAGCTGAATATTGCTTTAGGAGTCGGTAGCCAAAGACAGGCGTTAGAGAATGATTTATACCACAAGACATATAAGATTATCAGGCAGCATGCACCCGCTATTCCGGTGCTTGGGAATTTGGGTGCGTCTCAAATTGTTTTAATGAAAGGTTTTAAGCCTGTTCAGTTTCTTGTTGATCTTGTGGAAGCAGATGCAATGGCAATTCATGTTAATCCGCTGCAGGAACTGCTTCAGCGAGGGGGACAACCTTTTTTTAAAGGGTTTATTAAAAAAATTGAAAAGCTGGTAAAAACATTGAAGGTTCCTGTAATTGTAAAAGAAGTAGGCGCCGGTATATCCCCAAATGCAGCCGCAAAACTTCTTGATGCCGGCGTTTCCGGTATCGATGTTGCAGGAGCAGGAGGTACAAGCTGGGCCGGAGTAGAATTGTTAAGAAACAAGCAGAATGGAAGTACGGAGTTCTGGGATTGGGGTATACCGACTTCGTATTGCATTAACGAAATATTTTCACTAAAAAAGAAATTTCGATTTATCTTAATTGGTTCAGGCGGAATCAACAATGCGGTCGATCTTGCTAAAGCATATTCCCTTGGAGCCGATATTGCCGCATCGGCTAGAATAATTCTGCAGACCCTTGAAAAATCCGAAGTAGATGGTGTCTGCAATTTGATTACATCCTGGTTTGAAACTGTTAGAAAAATTATGTTCTTAACAGGTTCCGGATCAATTAAAGATTTAAGGAAGAAAAAACTCGTCAGAAAGGAAAAACTTTTTTGAACAAGGGGCGGCCGGTAAAACCTTTAGTGAATGATGAAGAAAAGTTCAACGGAAAAATTGATAAATTTTTTTCGCTTTATGAGTCCGAAAGAAAAAAGATAGACAAAATTTTAAAGGAATCATTAAAAGGAAAAAAACCTGATTCGCTGTATCAGCCGGCTTTATACATTACCGAAAGCGGGGGGAAAAGATTAAGGCCGCTGCTTGTCCTGCTTTCTGCAAAGGCAGCGGGCGGAAAATTTAACCGTGTTTATAATGCCGCCGCTGCGGTTGAGTTTCTGCACAATTTTACTCTGGTTCACGACGATATAATGGATAATTCTGATATGAGGCGCGGTATCCTTACGCTTCATAAAAAATTTGATATGAGCACGGCAGTTCTTGCAGGCGATATTTTGCTTGCCGCTGCTTACCGGTTTTTATTGAAGGATATCAGAAGGGAAACGGAAATACTAAATTATTTTACTCAGGCTCTTATTGATGTCTGCGAAGGACAAAGCATTGATAAAATATTTGAAACTCAAAAGGAAGTATCCGTTAAAGAATATATCGGGATGATTCAAAAAAAAACCGCCGCACTTGCAGAAATGTGCTGCGTAATCGGAGCAAGTTTAGGAGGCGGTTCGAAAAAGGAAATAAATGCTCTCGGAAAATACGGAAAAAACCTCGGCATCGCGTTTCAAATACAAGACGACCTGCTGGACATAATCGGTGCTGAACAGGAGTTTGGAAAAATGACAGGCTCCGATTTGGTTGAAGGAAAAAAAACTTACTTGTTTGTTAAAGCATATATTAAAGCAGAAGGAGAAGATAAAGAAGATCTGATTAAGCTGGCTGAAAATAAAGGAATTGACAGATCACAAATTGTGAAATACAAGGATATGTACGAAAGACTCGGTGTTATAGACGAAGCAAAAAAAGAGGTCAGGAATTATACTCGAAAGGCAATTAATTCACTCGAAATCATTAAGGAAAAAAAGAGCCGTAAAATTTTAATCTGGCTTGCGGATTCATTAATTAAAAGAATGAGATAAGAAATGCATTTATGGATCCAGCCTGCTGACCCGGCAAATTAGAATGATAGAACGTAAAGTTAAAATTAAAAATAAAGCCGGTATGCACACCAGGCCTGCCGCTGTAATTGTAAAGCTTGCAGCGAAATATAAATGCGAATTTACAATATCCAAAGATGGGCTTACTATTAATGGGAAAAGTATTATAGGAGTTATGACTTTAGCTGCAGAAATGGATTCGGAAGTAACATTAATATTCGACGGTCCCGATGAAGAGGAAGCAGCCAGGGAAATTGCCGATTACTTTGAAAGAGGTTTTGATGAGTCTTGAGAAAGGGAAAAATTAAAAAATCCGTATTCATTTGAACTAAAGAGCAATGAAGTAACTTGAAAAATTTTAAAGAAATATTCAGAGGAGCTGAAAACAAAATCACCGGCATTGCGGCCGCTCCGGGGATTGTAATTGACAATGTTTATCTCTTTACGAAAGAAAAACTTGAGATAAGCGACGGCTTGATTACAGATGTTGAGGAGGCAAAGAGGAATCTCAGGGAAGCTCTCAGCAATTCGAAAAAAGAACTCACAAAAATATTTTCTCTTGCAAAAGAAAAAATGGATCCTGCGCGTGCCGGAATCTTTGAAGCTCAATTAATGATCCTGGATGACCCGATACTAATCGGAAATATTGAAAAAAGAATCGAAACCGAAAAGAAGCTTCCTGAATTCATTGTAAACGATGAAATTTCAAAATACCAGCAGATGATGATCGACTCGCATGAACCCTACCTCAAGGAGCGTGCGCATGATATAGAAGATATAAAACACAGGATTATAAGAAACCTTCAGAAAAAAAGATGGGTATCTAAAATCCCCAATAATGCTATTGTGGTAAGCGATTCGCTGACGCCCGCTGATACCATTCTGCTTTCCCGCAGCAATGTTCAGGGCTTTGTAACTGATCACGGAGGACTTACATCGCATGCCGCAATTATTTCACGTTCTTTAAATATTCCGGCTGTCGTCGGTACGCATAACGCTACGAGCAAAATTCATGACGGCGACCTGATCATTGTAGATGGTTTTCACGGGTACGTGTTATATAAGCCGACCGAAGAACAGATAAAATTCTTCCGTGAAAAACATGAAAAGCTGCTTCGTATTCAGAAAGAGCTGGAAGAGTTTGTTGAAAAACCTGCTGTTACGATGGACGGGAAAAAAATTCATATTTGTGCAAATGTTGATGTGACCGGTGAAATTGATCTTGTAATTACAAGCGGAGCCAAAGGGATCGGATTATACCGGACAGAGCAGATCTTAGAGGAACTCGGCGATTTCCCGGATGAAGATGAACAAACAAAGATTTATAGTAATCTTGCCACAAGAATTTACCCCGAATGGCTGACAATCCGTGCATTCGATATAGGCGGGGATAAATTTAAATTTTTTGATTACCAGGAACCAAATCCTTTTCTTGGACTGCGTGGAATGAGACTGCTTTTAGAAAATGTTAATTTATTTAAGACTCAGATAAGGGCAGTACTTCGTGCAAGCACTACCAAAAATATTCAGTTTATGCTGCCAATGGTAACATCGATTATAGAAATCAGGAAATCGCACGAGATAATTGAAGAATGCAAAAAGGAGCTGAGAAGAGAAAAAATCGGCTTCGATAATAATATGAGAATCGGGATTATGGTAGAAGTGCCTTCGGCTGCAGTTATGGCTAAGGAATTTTCTGAGGAAATAGATTTCTTAAGCATCGGCACTAATGATTTAATTCAATACCTGATGGCGGTTGATAGGGGAAATGATCTTGTTTCCGATTTATACCAGGAATTCAGCCCTGCGGTTATCCGGACCATTGATCATATCATTAAGGAAGCAAAAAAAGCAAAAAAAGATGTCAGCATTTGCGGGGAAATGGCGGCGGATACTTTAGCTATACCATTGCTTGTTGGTTTAGGACTCGAATCCTTAAGCATGGCGCCGACTACAATATCTTACGCGAAAAAAATAATCCGATATATTTCTTATAAAGATGCTAAAGAACTGGCGAAAGAATGTCTCGGTTTTACAACGGAAAAAGAAGTGACGCATAGAATTGAAAAGTTCTTTAGAGAACACAACATAAGACGTACCCGCAATATTATTTAGGGGCATAAATGATAATATCAGAATACGTATCCAAATACGATCCTCAGAATCAATTTGATGTACTTGTGAAAAGCTATCGGCAGATTGAATTTGCCTGGAACAACAATATTGATCTCGCATCTCTAAAAAGTCTTTTGGAAAAAGGAATTCATTCCATTGTTGTTACCGGTTTGGGAGGTTCCGCTATCAGTGCAGATCTTTTACGGAATTTTCTCCATAATGAATTGAGAATTCCATTGATTGTTAACAGGGGATATTCACTTCCCAATTTTGTAAATGAAAATAGTCTGATCATAATTTCATCCTATTCCGGCAATACCGAGGAATCTGTATCGGTGTTTCAAGCAGCACTGGAGGACTCTGAATTAAAGAAGAATATTATTTGTATATCAATGGGAGGCAAAATCGGTCAAATAGCTACCGAGAAGAAAGTCCCCCTAGTAAAAATTCAGCCCGGTTTTCAGCCGCGGTATGCTTTGGGTTTGAGCTTCTTTTCCTTATTGAAAGTTCTCCAGGAAATTAATCTTATTGAAAACCAAAGTAATATTGTTGGTAAAATAATTAAGCTGTGGAAAGATAGGGGAGCAGAATTAAGCAGTGAAAATAATGCTGCTTTAAATTTTGCTGAGGGAATTTTGGGCTTTATTCCTGTTATCTATTCTGCAGCGGACATTACATCGGCAGCCGGCTACAGGTTTAAATGCCAGCTGAATGAAAATTCCAAAATGCATGCTTTTCACAATATTATTCCGGAGATGAACCACAACGAAATAATCGGTTGGGAAACTTACGCGGAAAAGCAATTTCAGGCGAAAGTAATTAATATTCTGGACCCGGATTATCATCCCCAGGTTTTAAGGAGATTTAAAATTATATCCGAACTTGCGGGTGGTAAAAAAGCAGAAATCCTAAACCTGGAAAGTAAAGAACCTGAATTTAAGTTAAGGCTGCTCGATATAGTTTATTTATGCGATTGGATCACCTACTATGCTGCGGTTCTTCGCGGCTTTGATCCTTCGGAAATTGAGTATATTAATATTCTAAAGGATAGATTGTCTAAATAAATCATCTGCCTCTAATAGCGGGATGAGTCTTGCTTCAAGCAATTTAAATGCATCTCTTCATAAATTTATGCTGTAAATTCAAATACATGCAGTATTTATAGCCTTGCCTGCTGCCGGGCAGTTTGATTTATTTATTCTGTGCAATCTTAGTTTATAGGGTTAGGGAAATCATTTGAAAAAAATATTATCAATTTCTTTTTTACTGCTATTCTACGGTATTTCTCAGGCTCAATTTTATTTCTTTGGAAGAAATAAGGTTCAATATGAAAATTTTGATTGGAAAGTTCTGAAGACTGAACATTTCGATATCTATTATTACAATCAAACCGAAGAAATTGCCGGAATAGGCGGCTACTATGCGGAAGAAGCTTATGAAGATCTGAAAGTAAAAATGAATCATGTGATTACCCGCCGGGTCCCTCTGATTTTTTACAATACACATATACATTTTCAGCAGACTAATACAACTCCGGGGTTTATTCCCGAAGGTGTCGGAGGATTTTTTGAATTTATAAAGGGAAGAGTAGTAATTCCTTCAATGGGTTCGCTGAATGACTTCCGGCATGTAATAAGGCACGAGCTTGTCCACGTATTCATGACAAATAAAGTGTACCGCGTTCTGGCCGATCACCGGCTGCCGGCCGATGTACTGCCTCCGCTTTGGTTTGTTGAAGGATTGGCAGAGTACCTTTCCACCGAAATTGATGCGCAGGCAGAAATGGTTATGCGTGACGCGGTAATAAATAATTATTTCGTCGGGCTTGAAAATATCTTCAGTATTTACGGATCTTTTCTGATGTATAAAGAAGGACAGAGCTTCCTCGAGTTTGTTGAGGAAAAATACGGACCCGAGAAAGTTATCCTCTTCATCGAAAATTTCTGGATGGATAATAATTTTAACAAAGTAATTGAACATACATTGGGAAAGTCTGTTGAGGAAATAGATTCCGAATGGCTTTTCTATTTAAAAAGAAAATACTATCCTTTGCTTCAGACTAAATTGCCGCTTGAGAATGCCGCTAAAAAGATTACTGATTTCGGTTTCAATTTCTCTCCTGTTAAATGCATTGTAGACGGTAAAGAGTTTGTATATTTCGTAGCAAATAGAGACGGATATTCTTCATTATACAGGATTGAGCTGGACTTGGAGAATGATGAAATGCCCGATGCAGAACTTGTATTGAGGGGTGAAAAAACTGAAGAGTTTGAATCATTTCATCTGTTTCAGTCATCCATCGATATTTCTCCGCAAAAACTCCTTGCATTTGTAACCAAATCTGGCGGTACAGATGCCGTTCATTTTTATTCTCTAGATAGAGAAAAAATTATTAACAGCTACCAAAACCGGGAGCTTGTAAGCATCTCTTCTCCGAAATTTTCCTCAAACGGAGACAAAATAACTTTCAGCGCTGTCGATCAAAAAGGATTCAGCGACGTTTTTATTTTGAATACACTGAACGATTCGTTAATCAGAGTGACAAATGATTATTATAACGATGTGAACCCGGTATTCGGGCTGAACGAAAATCAGATTCTTTTCAGTTCCGACAGGACTGCAGGCATTTATGAAAAAAAATTTAATATTTTTTCATATGACCTGGACACGCATCAAATAGGCTACATTACTTATCTGGACTGCAACAATTTTACTCCGGTTATATCTCCTGATAAAAAAAAGCTCTTCTTCTCCTCGGAAAAAGACGGGGTGAGGAATCTCTGGTCTTTAAATATAGAGAACGGGAATTTCTCATCATCTGCAAAAGAAGCAACAGATTTTATTACAAGTACATTTGATCCCCGTTTTATAGATTCAACCAAAATCATTTTTTCCGGATTCGAGAAATTCTCATTTAATCTGTACGTGCTGAATTTAAACAAAGACACAGGTGAGATTTCCGAAATTAAAAATGACTCTGCTGAAACAGTAGTTATGACTTTAGATTCTTCTGCCGGCAGATGGAGAGCAAATAAATTGATTGCAGCAAGTCAGGAAGGAAATATTAAATATGAAAAAAGGTATACTTTAGATTATGCACAAAGCCAGGTTTCAACCGATCCGATTTTCGGGACAAGGGGAGGAGCACTTTTATCTTTAAGCGATCTCCTGGGAGATGACAATTATTTCTTCCTGATTTATAATACTGCTGACGTTCAAAGTGATTTTTTAAAAAGCTTTAACATTGCAATTCAGCGAATTAATTTAAGCAGAAGGGCAAATTACGGCTACGGAGTATTTCATTTCAGCGGAAGACGTTATGACATCCGCGACTCTGATGAGTTTTTTTTCGAGCGCAGCTTCGGAGGGTTTTTTCTTCTTAATTTCCCTCTTTCAAAATTCCAGCGGATTGAAACCGATGTTTCAATTGTTAATTCCGACAAACAGGTAATTTCCGGAGTTATTGAAAGAAAAGCTCTTCTGTTAAGTAATACAATTTCTTTTGTTCATGATAATTCTTTATGGGGACCCTCCGGTCCAGTGGACGGAGAACGGATACGTCTTCTCCTTGGATATACCGGTGATATAAAATTCAGCAATGTAAATTACTTTACTGCCATTGCCGATCTAAGATACTACTATCGGGTTGGTGTAAGAACTGCGTTGGCGCTTCGTTCCGCTCTCTTTTACAACGAGGGAAAAGAAGCCCGGCGTTATTTTATGGGCGGAAGCTGGGATTTAAGAGGCTGGCCCCGCTGGTCAATCCGCGGAGAAAAACTCTGGCTTTCATCTATGGAATTCCGTTTTCCATTAATTGATGAGCTTCGGATCAGGTTTCCTTTTTTCGGTCTCGGATTTTTCGGGATAAGAGGTGCTGCATTCTTTGATGCGGGCGGAGCATGGGATACTGAGTACCGGTCTACTCTCGGGTCAGTCGGAGTAGGATTCAGATTCAATCTGTTTAATGTTCTTGTTTTAAGGTATGATATCGGGAAAAAAATTGTAAACGATTTTTCTAAAGTTCAGAAGGGACTTTTCTATCAATTCTTTTTTGGGTGGGATTTTTGAGAAAAATAAAAATTCTTGCGGCATTATTTCTTTTTCTGGTAGGTTGTTCATCATCAATAATTAAAGTAAATGTAAGTAAAGATGCTAACCCTTACCAGATGTACGGAAGAATCCCTCAGCGCGATTTCAAAGTAAATATATCTGCAACCGATTCGATAATGCTGATTTGGGACGCAGAAATTAATGGCAGCTTTCCGGGTTCCTCCGTTACTGTTTACGACAGCTATGTTTTTATTAATGATCTTTCCGGAAGAGTATATTGCTTCGATATAAATTCAGGGAAAACTCTCGGAGAGTTGAAATTAAAAGGATCTGTTTATACAACTCCTATTCCGGAGCAGTCATGGCTGATCTTTGCAGCGGCACAAAGAGAAATTGATAAATCCATCTTATGTTTTTACGATTACAGCAGCGGAAAAATGGTTCAGGAAATTACCGTTGATGGTCTAATCATGACCGAGCTGGTAAAGAATGATGATGGAATTATTTTCAACTGCGAAAATGGACTAACCGCGAAATATGATTTCTCCGGATTACTTGTTTGGGAGACAAAAACAAAAGCCTTCACGCACAGTTCGCCTGTTTATGATAAAGGGATATTATTTTTTGGAAACGATGCCGGTGAAATTATAGCATTAAACGGAACCGACGGTTCGGTTATGTACCGGAAAAAAATTGCAGATCCTTTTTTCTGCGGAGCAGCAGCTTCGGAAGGGACGGCTTATATAGGAAATGATGACGGAAATTTGTATGCAATAGAAATGTTGTCGGGAGAAATTATTTGGAAGTTTCAAACAGGCAGCAGGATATTAATGGTTCCTGCGGTTGATGATCATGAAATTTTTATAGGAAACTTAAAAGGTGATCTTTTCTCCTTAGCTAAAAACACCGGCAAAATTAACTGGGTAAGAAATTTAGGAGGTGTACTGAATGTTTCTCCGTTAATAACGGAAAATAAACTTTTAGTGCCCGATTTAAATGAAAAAATTATCATTGCGGATAAAGAGAGAGGCGAAGTTTTAAGTGTTTATAATTTTGACGGGAGGATTAAACTTACTCCTGTTTTTCATAAAAATTTTTTATTTATCGGGTATGACAACGGTATTTTGGAAGCCTATGAATTTTATTAAAATATTTTCGATAGTTTTATTTTTTTTCAGCATTGTGTGTGCTCAGCAGGAAATCAGTAGCGGAGAATGCCAAGCAGTTTTGTTTGTTGAAACCGATTTAAAAGATGCACTGATTTACTTAAACGGCAGCCTCGCCGGTTTTGGTAAACTTGAGAAATCAATTTCAAAGGGAAGACATACAATAACAGTCAAAGAAAATATAAGCAATTGGAATGCAAAGAGTTATATTGACACATTATGGGCGGATGAATGCCGTGAATACAAATTAGACTATAATTTCAGCACTCGGATTTATTTAAGAACCGATCCCCAGGATGTTTATGTTTACAGCGGTGATACTTTGTATGGACATACTCCATTGTTAATCGATCAAGCTGCCCTGAACGGAAAAAGTATTGAACTTCGAAAACCCGGGTACCAAGATAAGATTCTCTCATTAATAGCTATAGAAGATAATGAAATAGTAAAATTGGATTACAAGGGACAAGCAGTAGACAGAAGTTTTTTTGAAAAAGATATTTTCAAAATTTTAACCGGAACCCTGGTGGTGCTAGGAAGTACCACCGCTTATTTTAAATTAAAAGCCGATGATGAATTCGAGAAATATCAATTTAACGGCAGCAGCCAGTCGTTAAAGAACACCAGGAGATACGATTTAATCAGCGGGATTTCTTTTGCAGCCCTTCAAATCAACTTTGGGGTTTTAATTTATTATTTCCTTTTCGACTAGCCTTCAGATTTTTTTAAAAGCGTTAGTATCTTTTTTCACAACATCAAAAAATTTAAACTTCTTACATTCGCGGCAGTATCCAAAAACTTTTTTCTTCTTCGTTGCATATGCCCTCATACCCCCGGCTTCCAGGTAGGAAATTAAATGTCCGCATTCGCTGCACTCGAAAAACCATTTTGATGATTCATCCTCTATTTTCCGGGATAATTGTTTAGGGAAAATAGACTTGATGAGCTTTTGAATTTTATTCATATAATTTTTTTTCTTACACAAGTAATAAAAACACACAAGCTGCGGCTACATTGAATTATAAATAATCTTTCCGTTCTTTATGGTCATGCAATTAAGATTTATACCGATATTATAGACGATTTCGGAATAATCATTTGTGTTGAATACAGCAAAATCGGCTCTCTTCCCGATTTCCAGGCTTCCCGTTAAACGATTTACTCCCAATGCCTTTGCGGAGTTTATTGTAACCGCGGCGATTGTTTCTTCAATCGTCATTTTCATTTTTATTGCAGCAAGGGACATTATAAAGTTCATTAAAGAAATATTTGATGTACCCGGATTATAGTCTGTAGATAAGGCTACGGCAGCGCCGGTATCAATTAATTTTCTTGCCGGTGCATACTGATAGTCTAGGAAAAATGATACTCCCGGGAGAAGCACGGCAGCCATATCGCTCCGTGAAATCTTTTCAATTTCAGAATCATTAATCACTTCCAGATGATCGACGCTTAAACAATTGTGTTTCAACGCAGTGTCTATTCCGCCGATGCTGCTGAACTGGTTTGTGTGAAGCTTTGTTTTTAAACCCAGACGCGCAGCTTCGGAAAAAATTAAATCTATTTCTCCTGCAGAAAATGCAGTTGATTCGCAGAAGCCGTCGCAGAATCGTGAAAGATTATGTTCAGCAATGAAAGGGAGCATTCGATTAACTAAAATATTTAAATATTCATTACGGTCTTCTTTAAATTTATTTGGGAATGTGTGTGCACCTAAAAAAGTAGGAATAATATCAATCGGATAAATTTCATTTAAGTAATTTATTATTTTCAGAAGCTTTATCTCATTTTCAAAATCCAAGCCGTATCCGCTTTTAATTTCAAGCGAGGTTACTCCCTGGGAGATAAAATTATCAATCCGGGGCTTAATAATTTTTACTAATTCATCGAAGCTGTATTTCCGGACCGCGGCAACGGTTGTATTGATTCCGCCGCCTGCTTTCGAGATTTCCTCGTAGTTCACCCCTTTCAATCTTTTCCTGAACTCATCCGCGCGTGATCCGGCAAAGGCAGTATGTGTGTGGCATTCTACCACTCCGGGTAAAATTACTTTATCCTTTAATTCAAGAACTGAATCATATTTATTCGGATTAACCGATGAATGAGGAATTATATCTTTTATGATCTCATTCTCGAAAATTATTGAATGATCCGTCAATACATTTATATCCTGCATTTCTCTGCCGGATTTAAAATTTTTTCCTTTAGTATCAACGCTTACTATTTGAGCAGGATTAAGGAGAAGTGAGATCATCTGCAGATGCTTATTTATGGATAATGACCGAATCCTGGATTACTCTTGCTTCAGAATATCCCATTTGATTTAGTTTAAAGCTGAGATCGTTTGCACTTGACCGGCTTGTAAAATCGCCGGCTTTAACAATATAAAAAGGAGGTTCGAAAACTAAATAGACATTCATCTGGTTTGTTTTAAAATAGATTTCAGACCTGATATTATCTGCTTCCTGTAAATTGTCGGTAGCGATAACCTGTACCCTGTATCCGGTTACCGTATCCGCTTGCGATGTGCTGTCAACCAATGCAGAATCCTTTTCATCTGTATAATTATACCAAGCATTTAATTCCGCAGTATTGGTTGCTTTTTTTCTCTCTTCAACTTCAATTTTAGTTCTGTAAGGAGTAAAATCGAAATCCTCAATAATCTCCTTTTTTTCCTCAGGTTTGGGGGGTTCTTCCGGTTCTTTAATTTCCTTAGGCTTTTCTCTTTCGTATCTGTCCCCGCTTGAAGCTCCGCATCCGGCGAGAAAGGCTATAGAAAAAGCAAAGATTATATAAAAAAAGAAGGATACTTTCATATCAATAACATTTATTTTAACCATTCACTTAAAAATATACGTTTTATAATGGTATTTCAAATTTATATGCAATTGTGAATCGAATCTATAATGGATATATGCGCTTTAATTGTGATGTTTATAATGCGGCTGTTTAGGTCAATTATTTGTACTGCTAATGTTGACCTAAATTCTTTGAGAAAAAGCATTTATTTTAATACATTTGTAGTTAATTTCTAAAAGAATTTGCCTTACAGCAGCTTATAAAGAATAATGTCATCAAAAAAATTCAAAGTTCTTTTCGTCACTTCCGAAGTATATCCATTTGTAAAAACCGGGGGTTTAGCCGACGTATCTTCAGCATTGCCTCAGTCTATTTCCGAAATGGGGCATGAGGTAAGAATTGTTGTTCCCAAATACGGAGCGGTAGACGAGAGAAAGTTCAAGATCCATGAAGTTGTCAGGCTGAAAGATCTGCAGATTAAAATCGGCGATAAAAATGTAACTTTCTCACTGAAATCGTGCTTTCTGCCTGGACAAAAGGTCAGAGTTCAAATTTATTTTCTCGACAATAATGAGTATTTCGGCAGCAGAAACAGCTTATATACAGACCCCGCAAGCGGGAAAGATTATCCCGATAATGATGAAAGATTTATCCTTCTATCCCGTTCGGTTTTTGAACTGATCTCCAAGCTCGGCTGGATTCCGGATATAATTCATTGCAATGACTGGCAGTGCGGTTTGATACCTGCATATCTGAAAACGGTATACAAGAATGAAATCTTTTCGAATTTTAAAATTTTGTTCACGGTGCATAATCTCGCTTACCAGGGACAATTCCCAAAATCAACTTTCTGGAAAACCGGATTGCCAGAAGAACTGAATTCAGAAAAGGGGATTGAGATTTACGATAAAATAAATTTCATGAAGAGCGGACTTCTTTATGCGGATACAATAAATACCGTCAGCCAGTCTTATGCAAATGAGATAAGAACCGATGATGAGCTTGGTGCCGGATTGAAGCATGTGCTTGCAAAAAGAAAAGATGATCTGTTCGGGATAATTAATGGAATAGATACAAGGCTCTGGAATCCTGAAAAAGATAAACTTCTTCCGAAAAAATATTCATCTAAAAATCTTGAACTTAAAGCAGAAAATAAGGAAGAGCTGACAAGAAGGTTCGGCTTGGTATACGATCCGAATATACCTGTTATCGGAATTATTTCAAGGCTGTATGATGCAAAGGGAATTGATCTGGTATCCGAAGCATTTAAGGAACTGATGGAACTTAATATTCAAATGATTCTGCTTGGCACCGGCGATAAAAAATATTATAATTTTTTTGAAAAGATGATGCAGAAACATCATGACAAATTTGCGTGTTACCTTGGTTTTAATGATGAGCTTGCACATTTGATTGTCGGTGGAGCCGATATCCTTTTAATGCCTTCGCGCTATGAACCGTGCGGACTTACTCAAATGTACAGCCTGGTTTACGGTACAGTACCTATCGTTAGAGAAACAGGCGGGCTTGCCGATACTGTTGTTAAGTTCGATGAAAAAACAGGTGAAGGCACCGGTTTTGTATTTACTCATTACAATGCTGCATCCATGGTTAAAGAAATTAAAAGAGCTTTAAAAACCTATACGGATAAAAAAACCTGGCTGAAGATAATTAAGAGCGGAATGAAATCCGATTTCAGCTGGAACTCTTCGGCAAAAAAATATGTTGAATTATATAAAACAATGCTTAACGGCATTTGATGGGAAATTATGCGGTGTTCCTGGACAGGGACGGAACTATAAACGAAGATCCGGGCTATTTAGGCGATCCGAATAAATTAAAATTATTTCCTGAATCAGGTAAAGCTTTATCAGAGTTAAAAAATGATTTGCACTTCATGCTGGTTGTTATTTCAAATCAATCAGGAGTTGCAAGGGGACTGATTACCAGAGAGGATGTTGAGTTGGTTAATACTAAGTTAAACGAGCTTCTTTCAGCAGATAATGTAAGTATAGATGCTTTTTATTATTGTCCGTTCCACCCCGATTTTAATTCCGAAGATGAATGCAGCTGCAGAAAACCTTCACCCAAGCTCATTTTTCAGGCTTCGAAGGATCATAATATTGATCTTACAAAATCATATTTTATCGGGGATACGGTAAGCGACGTTCAATGCGGATTGAATGCCGGACTTAAAACTATTCTTGTAAAAACCGGATACGGCAAGGAAAGTATTTCTATCTTGCAAAAAGAAAATAAAATTCCCACCTTTGTTGCCGAAAATTTACCCGACGCATGCGGCTTTATTAAAAAAGATTTTAAAAGGAGTAAATAATTGATCATACGGTTTACTGTTGCAGCCATATTAAATGTTATGATTATGGTTCTTATCGGCTGCAGCGATGATCCGTCTTCTATCGGAACAGATTTATTAAAGGATGACCGCCTCAATATACTGGAAAAGGATTCATTCACCGATACATTAAGACAATCATCCTCTTATTTGAAACGGGTTTCCCCGTTAGGAGCCTCCAACAGAATTCTTCTCGGAAGAAATGCAAACGTAGAATCTTCTGTTTTATTGAAATTTTTGCTGGGGCTGCATGATTCTATTGAAGCTGATCTTCTGGAGGATAGTATAAATGTACTTTCTGCAAAAGTAATATTAACACAGACTTATTTCTTTGGCGATTCGGCAGCACCATTTGATTTTTCGGCTTACAGTATAACAAGCGGATGGTCGGCAGTTACATTCACCTCTGACAGTCTTGGTTTGCTGATTTATGATCCACAGGATGTTAGTTTCAACAGAAATTTTGTTAATAACGATTCACTTGAATTCAATATAGACAACCAGCTTGTATTGAACTGGTTAAAAGCCAAAGCTGATACTAATACGGCGGATGACATGGGAATTTATATAAAATCTTCCGATAACACTCAGAAAGTTTTAGGGTTTTATAGCTATAATACAAGTGGTAATCCATTCCCCGTACTTGAGGTAATAATAGAAAAAAGCGGTACTTACCAAGATACTCTATCATTCATACCTTATGGTGCAGTCAGCGCAGTAGTAGGTTCATTTCCCGCAATAAGCAGTGAAAATATTCTAGTTCAGAATAGCCTTGAAATTCAATCTAAGCTCTGGTTTGATGTTTCATCCATTCCTTCAACAGCCAAAATTAATTATGCTGAGCTTACACTGACTCTTGATACATTAGAAACAATCAGAGGTTCAGCTTATACAAAATCTGTAATGGCATTTTTTTTAATAGATAGTTTGAATAATTCTTTAGATTCCATGCGCCTGGCAACTCTTTCTGTTTCGGGCCAGCAGTACAAAGGCGATATTACATATTATGTCCAAAGCTGGGTAAATGGAACCAATAACCAGGGATTATTAATTGCTTCAACAATATTGGGTGAAGGTGTTGAGTTACTAGCATTTAAAGGAAGTAGTTCTGCAGATGCTTCAATTAGACCACGGCTAAAAATTGTTTATACAATAAAATAACATTTATGAATTTTTTATATAAAATAATTTTAATAGTAACGGTATCTTTACCGATATTTGCACAAAGCAATTCAGTTTATACACGAAAAGGAATAGGCGATCTTGTTTACTCATTTTCGGCAAGAAGATTAGGAATGGGACAACTCGGTGTATCGGTTCCCGATGAAGATTTTATAAGCACTGTCAACCCGGCAAGCTGGTATATTCTTAAGCGTACCAGGGCGGAATTCAGCGCCGATTATAACGGCATTTTTGCTTCCGATAATTCAATGAAGAAATTTTATACCGATGCCAATTTTAACGGTGTAACATTTGCTTTTCCGGTAAGTTCCTTGTATGGTATATCTGCAGCCTTTGGCATAGTGCCGTATTCAAATGTAAATTATGAAGTTGTTGAAGATATCAAATCTTCCAGCAGCATAATAGGCGATTACACCAGCAATTCAAAGGGAACAGGGGGAATATCAAAAATATTTCTAGGATCGTCATATTTACTGCCTGGAAATTTTGCCGCCGGAGCTGCATTCGATTATTATTTCGGGAATCTCAATTATACGGAAACAATTACTTTTGTAAATTCTCAAAATCTTTCTACTGTTTATCCCCGGAAATACAGCCCGAGAGGAATAGGCGGAACATTCGGGATAATCAGTCCGGATTTTGCAGAATTATTGAATTCGGATGCAATAAGTAATCTTCGGTTCGGTATTTCGCTAAATGTCATTTCATCGCTTTCTACGGATACTTCGCTTATTTCATCATCAAGCTTAGATTTAGATACATTAGGCTCCGGCAATGTTAATATGGATATTCCGTACCGGCTGAATGCAGGGTTAAGTTTTAATTTAGAGAAAAAATATTTATTTACATTAGATTATATCTTCCAGCCTTGGAGCCAGTATGAATTTAACGCAAAATCCTCAGACGAATTAGTAGATTTACACAAAATAAGCGCAGGATTTGAATTCAGGCCTGCACGTGAACCGGGTGCAAGCATTTGGGAAGAAATAATTTTTAGGGCCGGTTTAAGTTTTGAAAGATCGCAATATTATCTAAATGGAGAAAACATTCAACAATTTTCAATCTTTGGAGGATTATCGGTTCCATTTAGCAATGAAAACACCTTAGATATTGGAATACAATTTGCTACTAGAGGTACTACTAAATCTAGTTTAGTAAAAGAAAATATGGTAAAATTGAACCTAGGATTAAGTCTTGGGGAAATTTGGTTTATCAGGGAGGAAAAATAGAACATTTCAAATGGGAAGAATTTTGAACAAAATGTCAAAAATATCGGTATTTCCCGCTGCAGCCATACTAGTTTTTGTTGCAATCATCACAAATTCCGGATTTTCTGTAGCAAAAATAATTAATAATCCCTCCTCATTATCATCCGCAGTTAATTCAAATAATATTACTCAAATAGATACTACTGCAATTTTGGAGAAATATAGTCTTTTTTCGGAATATTACAAGAATGAAGATTATAAGACTGCACTCCCTTATGGATGGGAAGTTATTCAACTTGATCCGAAGAAGTTTGCAAAATGGATTTTTACTAAAATGGATGATGCACTATGGGAACTTCACGATTCTCCTAGTGTAAATCCGGCCCAGGCCAAAGCTATAGAAGATACTTTGATATATTTGTATGATGTAGCAATGAAAAATTACCCCGAGGGAAGAGGTTATTTTATTGCAAGAAAAACACTTGCACGCGAGGCTTGGTTTAATATTCCCGGTGATACAGTTATAAAAGCTTACGAAACTGCAATTCAGCTTGATCCTTCGGTTCCCCGATACTATTATGACCGGCTTGGACAATGGTATATGAATAAGAACCAGAAGGATAAAGCGATAGATCTTTATTCAAAGTGGTCTACCGAAGAACCGAATGATACGGTTCCGGAAAGTAGACTCAAATCTTTGGTAAAAAATACTGGCGAGCTTGCTGATATTGTCTGCCGGCAGTGGAATCAGGACAGAGAAAATACGGATAAAGCTTTGGAATGTGTTTCACTGCAGATTAAAGCAAATCAGAATGCAGATGCAATACCTCCCATGGAATTTTTAGTTTCTAAGTTTCCCGAGAGCATACCTTACTGGAATCAGCTTGCAATTTTATACCAAAAAACCGATCAGTTAACAAAAGCTGAAGATGTATATAAGAAACTGATTTTACTGGAGCCGAATAATCAGAACCATTTTTTAAATTTAGGAATAGTATACAGGGATAAAGGACAGCTTTCTCTTTCACGTACGCAATTTCAAAGAGCTTATGAAATTGCAAACGGATGGGCTCAGGCTCTTTATAATGAGGGGTATTTATATGAGCTGGCAGCCCGGAACTGCACTTTTGATTTCGACACAAAATTAGTTTACCAGCTTGCAGTCGATACTTACAAAAAAGCTTTGCATCTGGATTCTTATTTTACTCAGGCAAGAGACAGAATAGCCTCCTTGGCTAGCTTTGTTCCTACACAAGAAGATTATTTTGTGCGGGGATATAAGTCAGGGCAGAATCTTGCTATACCAAACAGTTCTTGTTATTCGTGGATTGGCAGAAGCATTACTGTTCCATAAAGCATTTGAGTTCCATTAGGGCATCCGTTAGTATTTTTTAACTAACCATTTTAAAAAAATGTACGAATACTTAAAAGCCGATAGGCAGGTGTATGATATACACAATTTAGAAATTTCAAGGCAGCAGGATAACCTTGAATTAATTGCATCTGAAAATTTTGTAAGCCCTGCAGTTTTAGAAGCTGCCGGATCAGTCTTAACAAATAAATATGCTGAAGGATATCCGGGTAAAAGATATTACGGCGGCTGTGAATATGTTGATATGGCTGAGGAAGCTGCAAGGGAAAGATTAAAACAATTATTTGGTGCTGAACATGTGAATGTACAGCCTCACAGCGGATCGCAGGCAAATATGGCGGTATTTATGGCTTTAATGAAGCCGGGGGAAAAATTTCTCGGATTAAGTCTTGCGCACGGGGGACATCTTACGCACGGTTCACCGGTTAACTTTTCCGGGCAGTTGTACCAGGCATTCGGTTATACTCTCAGCAGGGAAACCAAAACTCTTGACTACAATATTGTTGAAGATCTAGCAAGAAAAGAAAAACCAAAAATGATAATGGTCGGGGCAAGCGCATATTCAAGAGAATGGGATTATAAAAAGTTTAGACAGATAGCCGATTCTGTTAATGCATTTTTAGTCTGCGATATGGCTCATCCTGCAGGATTAATTGCAAAAGGTTTATTAAATAATCCGTTGCATTATTGTCATATTGTTACTTCGACAACCCATAAAACATTGCGCGGACCGAGAGGAGGAATTATTTTAATCGGCAAAGATTATGAAAACCCGATGGGAATAAAAACTCCAAAAGGAGACAGGATTAAAATGATGTCGGAGGTTATTGACGGAATGGTTATGCCCGGTATTCAGGGCGGACCTTTAATGCATATTATTATGGCAAAAGCGGTGGCTTTTGGTGAAGCTTTGGAGGATTCATTTAAAAAATATGCGGAACAGATAATAAAGAATGCAAAAAGTTTAGCTTCAAAGCTAACTGAATTAGGATTTGAAATTGTTTCATGCGGAACCGACAATCACCTTATGCTTGTTGATCTTACTAATAAAAATATTACAGGGAAACAAGCGGAAACTTCTTTAGAAAAAGCCGGGATCACGGTTAATAAAAATATGATTCCTTTCGACCAGCGCAGCCCGTTTGTAACAAGCGGAATCAGAATCGGTACCCCTGCTGTTACCACGCGCGGAATGAAGGAAGAAGAGATGAATCATATAGCGGAATTTATCGGCAGGGCTTTGGCAAATTATCAGGATGATAATAAATTAAAAGAGATAAAAGCTGACGTAAAAGACTTCTGTTCCCGTTTTCCTTTATATTCTATACTAAACTAAACTTGAGTGTCTTCCCAATTAAATTCTAATGAGGATATTGCTTCTAAAGTCAATTCGGAGGCTTCGGGTAAAGCCGAAGAAGAGAATTCAGAAGTGGAAATGACTTTCCTTGAGCACCTCGAGGAACTTAGATGGCGGCTTATTTATTCTTTAATCGGACTTGTAGCCGGATCAATTATCTGCTGGATTTTTATTGATTTTTTGGTGGAAGATGTTCTTTTGAGACCTGCAAAAAAGAACGGTTTAAATCTCCAGAATCTTAAGCCTTTCGGACAGATCTTTTTATATTTCCAGGTGGCTATTATCGGCGGAATTATTATAAGTTTGCCCAACATATTTTTCCAAATCTGGAAATTCATTTCCCCGGCACTCCGGAAAAACGAAAGAAAGTATACGCTCCTGATTGTTGTTTATACCACATTTTGTTTTCTGCTCGGAATTGCATTTGCTTATTTTATTATGCTTCCGCTGGCATTTAATTTTGTAAAGCAGTTTGGAACAGAATTAATAAAAAATGAATTTGCAGTGGATGAATATATATCGATTATCATCAGTATTATTCTCGCGGCAGGCCTTGTATTTGAACTTCCTATGGTCTCCTTTTTCCTTACTAAGCTAGGAATATTGACGCCGGGTTTTATGAGGAGATATAGGAAACATTCCATAGTGATTATAATGGTTTTAGCTGCCTTTTTAACCCCCGGGACTGATCCAGTTTCCCAGCTTATTCTTGGTGTTCCGTTGGTTTTATTATACGAAATAAGTATATTAATTTCGAAACTATCATTGAAAAAACCTTGATAGAAAGAAACTTATCTGCAATAACCCTCCCTATAAAATCTGAACTGGACAGATTCAATGATCTATTTAAAAAATCGATGAAATCCAAAGTGGGTTTGGTGGATTTGATTGCCAGATATATTATCCGCCAGAAAGGGAAAAAAATCCGTCCTTTACTGGTTCTTCTTTCAGCAAAAATTTCCGGAGCAATTACCGAAAGAACATACCGCGGAGCAGTCCTTGTGGAGCTCCTTCATACTGCTACATTAGTTCATGACGATGTAGTCGATAATGCTGATAAAAGAAGAAGCTTCTGGTCGGTGAATAAAGTATTTAAAAATAAAGCCGCAGTATTAATGGGAGACTACCTGCTTTCACGCGGATTGATGATTGCCGTTGATGGAAAAGATTACGACTTCCTGGGAATAATTACAAATTCCGTTAAAAGAATGTCTGAAGGAGAGCTTCTGCAGATTCAAAAAACCAGGAAATTAGACATAGATGAAGAGACATACTTTAAAGTTATTTCTGATAAGACCGCTTCTCTGCTCGAGACCTGCTGCGAAATTGGTGCATTAAGCGCTACTGAAAATGAAGTCTATCATTCTGCGATGAGGAAATTCGGCGACTCCATTGGAATTGCATTTCAAATTCGTGATGATATACTTGATTATGAAGGAAAGTCAAACCTAATCGGAAAACCGGTTGGCGGAGATATTAAAGAGAAAAAGATAACACTCCCATTAATTTATTCCCTTGAGCAGGTATCAAACGGAGAAGCTTCGAAAGTAAAAAGGCTGATCAAAAACGGAAATGACAAGGAGAGTATTAAAAAAATTATCGATTTCGTCCGGGAACATAAAGGGATTGAATATGCAGTTAATACTGCGCATGCTTATTCGTTAAAAGCGAAAGAATCTTTAAAAGTTTTCCCCGATTCCCAAGCTAAGCTGTCTCTGGAAGCTCTAGTAGATTTTATAATTGAAAGAAAAAATTAAGAAGTAAATTTATAACTTTTTCTAATTCAATAATTTCGGCTTTAGCTTTCCTTTTTTTCCTTCCCTTTTTGAAATGCATCCTTAAAAGTAAATCCTTTTAATGGATCTCTCAATGTAAGAACAGGGCACGGAGCTTTTCTTACAACTTTTTCTGCAGTGCTTCCGAATAAAATATGTTCTACTCCCGTATGCCCGTGGGTAGCAATAATAATCAAGTCAACATCTTCATAAGAAGCAGTTTCAATAATTTCCACAAAAGGTTTTCCGGTTTTTACAATCGATTTAACATTCATCTCGGGGGGAATTTCTTTTTTAGCCAGACTAAGCAATTCCTGCTCGGCTCTTTTATCCATTTCCAAATCAACCGTAGGAAAAGCTATTTGCCCCATACTGAAATCGGGCGGGTAAATAACCGGTTCAACTACATAAACAAGGCAGAGCTGTGCGTTAAAATGTTTTGCGAAATTCACTGCATATTTCAAAGAGTTTTTCGAATAGTCGGAAAAATCAATTGGCACCAAAATTTTTTTTATTGAAGGTTCCATAATCTCCTCCTGTTATTAGTTTAATTTAAGCCGGGATTCTTCTGACTGCGGCTGGGACGTTAAAATGGAAATATAATCTTCATTTAAGGTCCTAAGCCTGACGGCAATAATCTCTGCAATTCCATGCAGTACTTTTATACCAATCTTAGGAAAAGTTTCAATGAATTCATCCAGATCCGGTTTAAATATTACCGAAATTCTTACGTCGGTTTTTGCTATTGCGGATGCGTTTCTCTTTTCCCCGTCAACCATAGCTAATTCCCCGAAGAAATCGCCTTTTTTAAAATCAGCTAGATGAATTATAAATCCGTTCTCCGACTTTCGCTGTATTACAATTTCACCTTCGCGGATAATATATAATCCAATACCTGGGTCGCCCTGCATAAAAATATATTCACCGGATACATAGCTGCGGTCGTGAATAATACGGTAAAGCTGGGACATTTCTCTTTTTTTTAGATATTGAAATGGAGGCATTGACTGGAGTGCTTTTTCCAGGTCGATCTTTCCTGCCGGAGATTTAAAAAGATTTGACCAGAAACTGCTGTGAGTTGCTTCGTCATTATTTTCAGCCATATAATTCCCGCTTTTTGTAAAAGGAATTTATTTAATTAAAGATGCCTGCTTCTGCAATCCGCCACAATTTTTGGCATGGAAACCTGTTTTCATAAAGAGCACGTCCCACAATTGCAGAATCAATTCCCAAAGGAATTAAATTTTGAAGATCCATTAATTCATCTTTATTTCTGATTCCGCCGGAATGAGTAATTCTAGCCTTTGTTAATCCGGCAATTTCAAGGGATAATTCGATATTTGGGCCGCTTAAAACCCCGTTCCTGAGGATATCGGTTACAATAAATCTTTGAATCCCTATTTCAGCCATTTGCTTTGCAAAAACCTTATAGGATATTCCAGTTTTCACCTGTCTTCCTCGAATCATTATTTCATCATTTATAATGTCTAAGGAAACAGCAACTTTTGAAGGGCCGTATTTTTCAAACAGTTTTTTAAATTCATTAAAATTTTCAACAGGCATTGTACCGATAACCAGCCGGCAAATTCCGGTATCCAGCATGGCCGAAGCATCATCCATATTTCTTATACCTCCTGCATATTCCACGGGTATAACAACCGATGCACAAATCTCTTCGATAAGTTTTAAATTTTTATTGAAGGGATCTCTAGCCCCGTCAAAATCAACTACATGAAGCATTTTTGCATTCTCGGCACGCCAAATTTTTGCCATTTCTACCGGATCGCTGCAATATTCTTTGCAGTCTAATTCCGGAATCCCCTGCACAACCCTTGCAGTTTTCCCGTCTTTTATATCAATTGACGGTATGACGAGTAAATATCGCATATAGCAGTATGATTATCTATATTATTTGTAACTATTTAAACATAAATAAATGAATATTCAAAATAAATGATTAGAAGTAATTTTCAGATTCTATACAATATGCTTTAATTTCATCTTATAAATTAGGGATATTTCAGTGTTGTTTGAATCAAGATTTATTTGAAACCTTCAAAATTT
>DAISZW010000021.1:0-1554 GCA_036824595.1 Ignavibacteriaceae bacterium | reverse complement strand
AAAGGAACTTCAATGCAATTTAAAAACAATATTATTTCGGATAAAATTCGGACATTATCCTCAGTTATTTTAGAATCAAAATGGACCTGGATTTTTTCTTTTACTGTTTTAACCGCAATATCAGCCCAAATAGCCATTCCTGTTAAACCGGTTCCAATTACTTTACAAACAATGGCCGTTGTTTTAGCCGGTGCCTTTTTAGGTTCCAAGAACGGCGCTTACAGCCAATTGCTTTATCTGTTTTTAGGAATTATCGGCATCCCCGTATTTGCTAATTATCCGGAAGCTCCATTGGGAATTGCGCGGCTTTTTAGCCCTACAGGCGGCTACCTTATTGCATTCCCTTTAGCAGCTTTTTTAACAGGTTTTATTGTTGAAAAAAATAAAAATTATTTAACGGTTGTTGCCTCAATGTTTGCTGCTGAAATAATGATACTTCTGTTCGGAGCGCTGTTCCTTGATCTTTTTTTCATAAACAATATTGAATTAAGCTTGATGTCCGGTGCGGCAGTTTTTTCAATCTGGACGGTAATAAAAGTTTTTACGGCGGCTGCTCTATTTTATGCAGTAAATAAAAGTTCTTTTAATAAATAAAATTTAATATTTATTCTTTTTACAGGAATAATGGAAAAGAATATAATCTTCATTTTAATTTTTATCCTTGCGGTTTCCGCATTTCTTTGGAATTGCAGAAAGCTTATTAAGTACATGCTGATTGGTATGAAGAAAGATAATCGCCTGGACAAAATAAGCGAGAGAATAAAAAGAGTTGTTATAGTTGCTTTTGGACAATCCAAATTATTCAGAGATTTTCCTGCCGGAATTCTGCATTTTTTAATTTTCTGGGGATTTGTTCTTTTCCTATTTGCAGTAATAGAATCTATTATTCAAGGTTTTTATACTCCTTTTAATTTATCTTTTACAGGGCCGCTGTATTCTCTTATTACTTTTGTACAGGATCTTTTTGGGGTTCTGGTTATTCTTGCATGCCTTTATGCATTATACAGGAGGTTTATTCTTCATATTCCGCGTTTGGAAGTAGATAAAGCCGGCAAGATCGATGCTGCAGTTATTCTTGCACTGATAATTCTCGTCTGCCTGACGATGTTCGGAATGAATATCTTTTTGACAGTCAAAGAGAATTTTATTTTAAAAGCGTATGAAGCCAGACCTATTTCACTCTATTTGGGTATACTATTTTTTCCTACAGGACTGCAGTCAAGCTCCTTTTATTTTGAATTATTCTGGTGGGCTCACATAGTAACCATCCTGGTATTTTTAAATTATCTTCCTTACTCAAAACATCTGCATGTTTTAACCTCTATCCCGAATACTTTTTTTGCAGATCCGGAAAATAAACGGAATACAATAAAGCCTTTAGATCTTGAGGGAGAAGATATTCAATTTTTCGGCGCAGCAGATATTGAACATTTATCCTGGAAGCAGATACTGGACGGATATTCCTGCACCGAATGCGGACGATGTACCGCAGCTTGTCCTGCCGCTAATGTTGGAAAATCATTATCTCCGAGAAAAATAATTGTTGATATAAGA
>DAISZW010000117.1:2915-10488 GCA_036824595.1 Ignavibacteriaceae bacterium | reverse complement strand
ATAATAAACCCCTTTTGGAAAACAGCCCCGCCTCATGCAGACGGGACATTTAATTTATACTACCGCTTCCATTTGATTTACGGTCGGAGAAATATTCAAATTGGAATTGAAAAAGTTATTAGGATCGTACTTATTCTTTAGCTCAACCAGGCGGTCGTAATTTGTACCGTAAGCCTGGCGCACGCGGTCCTGCTCTTCGGAAGTCATAAAATTGACATAAACAGATCCCGTTGCAAAAGAAGTGCAAGCCATGAAAAGCTTCCTTGTCCAGGCAATACAAATTTCATCCTTAGCCGCATCTTCCCATCTTCCATGCACATTAAGCACGAACTGCGGATTACGGCGTGCAAATGCTGTCGCCTTTACAGGTATTTTGTTAACGGCGCCGCCGAGCTGTACAAAAGCAAGCTCGTATTGCGGATCCGGGAGCTGATTTGCATATTCAATTAATACATCAATTAATCCATCGCTCAATTCAAGAAAGTCGTGCGATTTCCAGTAATTGCGCATTCCCGGCGCAAGCAGCGGATCAAGAACCTTCTGCCAGGCTGTATAAGGATGCGGTGATATTACATCGGCCAAAGGTTTTCCGAAAGCCCGGAGCGGCTTTGCAATCTCTTCTGCTTTGGCTAAATCCCCGGAGCAGCATACAGCAAGTACGAGTATCTCTTTTCCATGCCATTCCGGTTCCAAAAAAGGAAGGGGAGGAGCTTTCCTCATAACTGCCCAGCAGACAAACTCCTCGGGAGTCTGCTTAATGAAATCGCGGTAGAAACGGAGAACATCGCGAGCGGAATCAATAGGATGAACTATTAACCCGGAAAGGACCTGGGTTCCTATTTCAAACAACCTGAATTCAAAAGAAGTTACAATTCCGAAGTTCCCTCCCCCTCCGCGGATCGCCCAGAACAGGTCGGGATTTTCCGTACTGCTCGCTTTCAGCAGCTTTCCTTCGGCTGTAACGACATCGGCAGAAATTAAACTATCGATTGTGAGGCCGTATTTACGGCTAAGCCAGCCGAATCCTCCGCCCAATGTTAAACCGGAAACCCCGGTGGTTGAATTAATTCCAAGAGGCGTTGCCAATCCGAATGCCTGCGCCTCATGATCAAAATCCCCGAGGGATGCTCCGGGCTCAACACGTGCAGTTCTGGTGGAAGGATTCACATAAACTGATTTCATTAAAGAGAGATCGATTACCAGTCCGCCGTCGCAAAGTGCATTTCCTCCAATATTGTGTCCGAGTCCTCGAATAGAAGCAAAAATATTATTGTTTCGCGCAAAGTTCACGCAATGAATAACATCGGCTGTACCGGTGCATCTTGCAATCAGTGACGGGTATTTGTCGATCATTCCGTTCCAGATTTTCCGTACAGTATTGTAGCTCTCATCATCCGGACGAATAAGCTGTCCTCTTAATCCCGATTTAAATTCATCAATGATTTTCTCCTCTATAGTTGCCCCGTTTTTCGAAGTGACTTTCTTATCGTACATAAGTACCTCCTTTTAATTTGTTAATTATCCTTCCGGCGATTCACATAAGTTTTAAATATTAATACAACGGCACTTCAAAGTCGTTTACTGATAGGAATTATATTTTTAACATCAACTGTTTGTATATTTCAATATTCAATATGAGGAAAACAACGGGATTAAATAAAGATTTATTTCAGTCGAAATTCTCGCGCTCAAATAAAAAATTATAACGGAATTGAAACGATAATTAAGGGCAAATACATTGAATTGAAAAGCCGAATTAGTTAAGCGGTAAAATAAGTCGGTATAAGATATATTTTCAGAAAAAACTAATCGAACTTAAGCCGGAGCAATTTACCTGTGTATGACCCAAAACACCAAAATTTTATTTCTTACGTATCCAAACGATTTCCAACTCATGTTTCTCCATCAACCATCATCCATCAACCATCATCCATCATACATCTCAATCTCTATCCTCCGCATTGTAATCTAATTTAAACCAGATCGGCCTGTGATCTGACATTCTGTTAATTACTTCATTCCAGTTATTTAAACTTTTCCACAAAGAATCCTGGTCAAACTCAACGACTCCCAAGTCTGTAGCTTCTCTTGTCATCGGATTATCCGGCAATGCATAGCTTGTTTCATTACTAACCAATGCATGATCGTACACCGGTAAAAGAAAGTAATCCGGACCTGGATTATTTGACTGCTGAATTGTAGTTCGCAGCGACTTCTCCCCTGCTGCTAACGATTCCTCAAATAAAACTCTGTAATTAGTCGAACCGCTTATAATATTTTCAAAATGATGCGGCTGTCCCGGCGGATTTGCATTAAAATCTCCGATGACAATTACATTTTTTTCAATAATATCCGGATCAGTTGATTGATCTATCAGCCATTGATTAACCAATTCCAGTTCCGATCTTCTTACGTGATTTATATTTTCATTAAAGACGGTATGTATAGTCATCATCTTGAAATCAAAACCGTTTCCATTCTTTACTTTAAAGCCGGCATAGACCGGAACTTGCCTGCACGCCGGATTATTAATTACCGGAGTGCCGGCAAAACTAAGCGGAGAAGCTGAATTCAAAATATCGATCCTGTCGATGTCCCACATAAATCCATATCTTTCCAGGTAATTAGATTTTCCAGGTGCCGGATTATTTATGTAGCCTGTTAAGTTGCTGATAACATAATTGAATTTATATCCGGCAAGTGCCAGGTAATGTTTCAGTGAATCCAATTCCCTGCTGCAGTTTGGATCCATTAACTCCTGCAGAGCGGCGACATCCATTTTTGAAATTATCTTAGCCATTTCGGAATAATTATGTTTTCCGGGCTGGCCTTTCCCAAACCATTTAATATTCCATGAACCGATTATAAGATCGCTCTTTCTCAAAGAATCGGCAGGCAAATGCAGGGTATCCGCAATTTTAGTCCAGGCTTTGCTGATATAACCAACTGCAAGGTTGCTTAATTCTATTTTATACCAGTACGGAACATCTGCAAGTAATTTTGCGCTCTCCCCTTTCCTTAAAGAGCCGACGATTTCGCTCTGTGTGGTCGGTTCTGCTCTTACAATTACTCTGTCCTGCACCCTGTCGCTTGGTACAACAATCTGAGCATAATTAATTGTTGAAGCAACAGCAATGAGTATGAGAGTATAGTAAATAAAGCAGATATTTTTATTTATCATTACGTCTGATCGAATTTTTATTTTAAGAATCGATCTATGAACTGCTCAGGAGAGCCTTTTGTGCGGATATCTCAAGGGAGAATGAAGTGATTTCATTTTCTTCATTTACCTTTCGATAAAAAGTACAGAATTTTTATTGACAGGAGCAGTTATTTAAACCGCTCCTGTTTCATAAACTTTTTTAAATTTTACTTCCGGTTACATCAGCCGCGTGAGTTATTTGTTCTCTGTTTGCTTCCGAAGATTTATTATTAAGATTTAAAACAGCCGAATAATAAAACTTTGCTTTCTGCATATTCCCGGCCAGTTCCGCAGATTTCCCCGCTCCGTAAAGAGAATTGAATCTGTTGGGACTGTTTTTCAAAGAAAGTTCATACTGTTTGAGTGCATCATCCGGACGATTCAGTTCAAGATAGAGATCCGCCAGCATCTCCCGCGCTGGAAGCAGTGATCCTGGTGTTACAGGATTCTTTTCGGTTTTGTCTTCAAGTCCGGAAGCAGTGATTAAAAATTCCAATGCCTTTTCTTTTTCACCCCTCGCAAACATTTCCCAGCCTTTTACAGCTGCCTTCTGTATTTCAATCTGATCAATCCAATACTTGCTGGCATCGTTGTCTTTAAAGGTTTTCTGCAGTTCCTCTAATTTTTGAAATGCCTGAAGCGCATCTTGAGCACTTCCGTTTCTCCCGGCACCTATACCTTTAGCAAAGTATGTCAGCGCTTCATACTGCGGAAATTTTTTCCATGGAAAATCGGAATGGTTAGCAAGTGAAAGATTTTCAGCTTCTTCCCAGTTTTGATATTCAAGAGCTACACGCCCGGGAATGGCTGCTATTGAATATGCCGTAACAGGTGTCGTCTCAAAAATACCGCCGAGCGTATCAATCAATAATGCTACCTCTTTTGCTTTCTTATACTCCGATTTTTGAAGATAGGCATACACTAAATAATCAAGTGCATGAAAATATTGACCGGAAATTTGACCGTTGACAGGGATCTTCACTGCTGCGGCTGCAGATCTTAAATTCAGTTCTATAGATTCATCCCAATATCCAAGCCGTGTAAAGATGTGAGTCGGCATATGAAGTGCATGAGGTATTTCAGGTGCAAGTTTATAATAGTTCCGTGCTACTCTTATTGCGTTCATAGCCAGCGGCGGATAATCATAAGCATGAATTGCATAATGAAATCCTCCCGGATGATCGGGTATTACCTTTAGGGTTTTTTCGGCTATGGCTCCCGCTTCGCGCTGCACCTTGTAAGTCTTATCATCAGGTGAAACCGTTGATAACATTGCTAAAACAGAAAACAAATTTGCTTCTATATCATCGGGTAATTCCTTGGCGGCAGTCTTCCAGCCTTCGTTGAATGCAATTAATCTTTCAGGTTCAGTCTTATTTAACCCGTCATCAAAAAAAGCTGCAATAGCCGATCCGTACAGTTTTTCCTTCTCTGTCTTTGCAAGGTTTAAAGCTTTTTGAGAAAGGATATAACCCTCCTTCAGCATCTTCTCGTCGGGAATATCGGGCCAGAGAGGATGAATTAAAGTCATTGCTTTTCCCCAGTATCCCCAGAAACAATCCGGATCAGATTCAATTACTTTGCTGAAGGTATGTTCGGCATCTTCATAGGTCATATGATGAATCAGAGCGATGCCGAAGCTTATCAATGTATCCAGCTTCGGACTGCAGCCGTCCGAAAACTGTACTGTCCCGCATAATACTTCAGGAGATAAATAATTTCTTTGGGAAATCGTAACTTTTTGATCTGAACAGGAAAACAAAAACAAAGAGAAAATAAAAGCTGAAATGATTGATGTAAAATTGAAGCGACCCGCCCCTGCAATCCGCTTAGTTGCATTATACATACACTTGATCCTTCTAATTTGTTGATTAATAAATTCTGAAACCGAACTCATCTGCTGATCAATATCTGATATGAGCTAAATGAAATTAACTAAACTGTATAAACCGAAGTGTGACTTAGAGAAATGCTGAATGCAGTGTTTATAAAACAGTTATTTGAATTCTTTTATCTATTCAATCGAGCCTTTATTTTCTATTCAATTAATTTATTACTTATTTCAACCACTATCTTGTCCAAATTAACCGTGTTGGTATTGCTCAAAATAATTAAAGTTAAATTCAACTCCGGCACATTATACAGCACGGCATTCGCCCCCATTACGCTGCCCGGTCTTTTTACAGCTTTATATTTTTTATTACTAACTTCCAAATTATCTACCCAGACGCTGTACCCGTAATTATCAAGCCCCGGCTTCAGCATTAAATCCAGCGTTTCTTTTTTCAACAGCTTATAATTGAATAACGCATTTGCAAATTTAAGGAGGTTGGCTGCAGTGGAATACATTGCTCCTGCAGCATAAAAATTTTCGATGTAAATAGGTAAATCATTTACCAGCTTTTTCAAATCATTACGCATGAAATATGTGTCAGCCAAATTTTCGACAATATTATACTGGTACAGCATTCCGGAATTATTCATTTTTAACGGCTGCAATATTTTTAGTTCCAATACTTCCTCATACGGCGCTCCCGATACTGACTCAATAATTTTTCCGAGTATTATATAATCGGCATTATTATAATCAAAGACTTTACCCGGCTCATGCACCAGTTTACCGCTGCAATACTTATTCAAGATTTGATCCGCGGTGTAAGGCTTTTGATACATTTCTACTCCATGTTTGACTGCATTTTCCATGCTAGTAAATGTATCAATATTTGCCAAGCCGGATGTATGATTAAGCAATTGGTATATTCTTACTTTTTTCCCTTCCCCTTTAAAGCCCGGCAAATATCTGTTTATTGTTTCATTTATGTCGAGTTTTCCTTCTTCAAACAGCTGCAGTATTAAAACTGCCGTAAATATTTTTGTTATCGATGCAATTTTATACTTTTTATCATTTGTTGCGGGAATTGCAAACTGCCGGTTAGCCAGTCCGAAACTATTCTGATAAAGAATTGTATCTTCTTTATTGATAAGGATTGTTCCGCTGAAGTTATTTGCTTCCGCATAATTTTTAATAAAATCATCTGCAGCAGTTATTTGTCCGTTTGAATTCTTTATTAAAAATAAAAAGAATACCGCCAGAGCCAGTTTTTTCAAATTTTTTTTCCTTACAATTGGATTATATAAAATACTTTGAACATACTTCTAATTCCAATTAAAATTAAATTCAGCTAATCCTCTTATTGTTCAATCAAAAATTGAATTAATGAATAATATTACCTACGGAAAACGATTTCTATTTTAGACTATTTCTACTTAATCATAGTCAGAAGCATTTTTGATTTTTCTTTTGCTGTAAGTGCATGAGGAACATTTGGAGGCATTACAATTATTTCCCCTGCTTGAACGTTATAAGGATTTCCCCCGATCTTAATTTCCATTTCACCGTCAACCATGTAAACGACAGCTTCAAAAGGAGAGGTATGCTCGGTTAAGGATTCCCCTTTATCAATTGCAAATAAAGTAATATTCCCGTTCGGCTTTTTAATAATCTGCTTGCTCACGATTGTACCGTCCTGGTACTGTACTTCTTCTTTAAGAAAAACTTTTTTGATATCGTTCATTTCAGCTCCTTCAAGTTGAGATTTGAGGCCTGCAGAACAGCGGATATTTTTCGTAATAGATAAATTTATTATATTTGATTGATTTAAGGAAACCGCAAAAAAGTTATACTATGTATGTTGTGATTTATAACTTACGGAATAATTTCGGCAAATTCTTTATTTAATAAAAACTCGGACAAAAATTGGAAGAAAGAAAAATTAAATTTAGCGGACTAACCGACGAAGAGATCGTTAGTGAAGTTAAAAACGGTAATCCCGAATACTTTGGCGAAATTGTAAAAAGATACAACCAGAGACTTTACAGGATTGCAGTAAGCTACGGAGTTTTTGATGATGATGCGGAAGAGGTTCTGCAGTTAGCATATATTTCAGCGTACGAAAAAATTAGTCAATTCCGCGGAGAAGCTAAATTTTCCACCTGGCTTATAAGAATTTTAATCAATGAATGTTTAATGCTTAAAAGGAAAAAACATAAATCTGTGAATGTTTCTGAAGATCTTGTAACTAATTCGCCCGGCGATCATCTAAATCCCGAAAGACATTATATGGAAAAGGAAAGAAAGGAAATATTGGAGAAAGCAATTCAGCGGCTTCCCGAAAAATACAAAGCTGTTTATATGCTTAAAGAAGTGGAAGGAATGAGCATTGAGGAAACATCTTCAGCACTCGCTATTTCAAAAGTAAACGTCAAAGTAAGGCTGCACAGGGCTAAATCTATGCTGAGAAACTTTATTAAAGAATCAATAAATGTATCAAATCTTTTCACTTTCGGCAATGAAAGATGCGACAAAGTGAC
>DAISZW010000117.1:0-2815 GCA_036824595.1 Ignavibacteriaceae bacterium | reverse complement strand
AAAATAGAACAAGTAACTCACAATGTAAAAAGGTTCACAGTGGAAAAACCTGAAGGGTATAAATTTATTCCCGGCCAGGCAACCGAAGTTGCCATAAATAAACCGGGCTTCGTGGATGAAAGACGGCCGTTTACTTTTACCAGCCTGAATGAATGGAGTTTTCTTGAATTTACTATAAAAATTTACAGCGATCATGACGGAGTTACTAAAAAGCTTGGAACTTTAAAAGAAGGCGACGAGCTCATAATTCATGATGTCTGGGGAACAATAAATTATAAAGGCCCCGGAGTGTTTATTGCCGGCGGCGCCGGGATTACACCGTTCATTGCTATCTTCAGAGACCTGCATGCAAAAAATGAAATTGATAAAAGCACTCTCATATTCGCGAACAAAACTGAAGCCGACATCATCCTTAAAGATGAATTCGAAAAAATACTCGATAAAAATTTCGTAAACATTTTATCGGATCAACAGTCAAACGGCTATGCCCACGGACTTATTACCGAAAAATTTATAAAAGAAAACAGCGGCGGCCATAAGATATTTTATTTATGCTGTCCCCCTGCAATGATGGAAACGGTAGAGAAGCAATTGGCAAATATGAACGTTGATAAAGATTCTATCGTAAAAGAAGCATTTTAGTTAAATAAATTAAGTGGAGACCGGAAACCACTTTAAAAAACGGGGCGGATCCGAAAAGCCAAATGAGTAGGAAAAATAAAAAGGCAAAGTAAGATGAAAACAAAAAATGTTTTGATGACAGTATTCACTATAATACTATCATTTGTTATAACAAGCGTTTCTTTCAGTAAAGTTGAAAATACCGGCAAGACGGAAAAGAGACATCTTTCCGAAGCTCATTCAAATGATATTTCTTCGGAAGAAAAGCTGCGTACTGCAATGCGTCAGCTCTGGGAAGACCATATTGTCTGGACACGTAATGTAATTCTCAATATCGTAGATGAACTTCCCGGTACAGATCAGGCAGTAGAACGTCTTCTTAAAAACCAGGAAGATATCGGCAATGCAATAAAACCTTATTACGGGGATGAAGCAGGAGAAAAGTTAACCGGACTACTTAAGCCGCATATTACAATTGCTGCAGAAGTCGTTACGGCAGCAAAAAAGGGAGACAAAACTGCACTTGAAGCCGCAGACAAAAAATGGCATGCCAACGCGGAAGAAATCTCGGTATTCCTCAGCAGTGCTAATCCAAACTGGAAATTGGAAGATGTTAAAGGCATGATGAACGAACATCTTAAGCTTACTACAGATGAAGCGGTTGCACGTATTCAGAAAGATTATGCTGCGGATGTAGCAGCGTATGGTAAGGTCCATGAAGCAATTTTAGAAATGGCAGACCATCTGTCCAACGGCATCATCAAACAGTTTCCCGATAAGTTTAAAGATTAATCTGCCGGCCGGAGGATGGATACATCCGTTCTTCGGCATTTCAGTAATTAAACGGGCGATCCGATACTAGATGATCTAAAAATAAATTTAATCAATGGAATAAGGAAATTATAATGAGAGATTCAAACTTCAGCAGTAATTCAGAATCATTAAATAAAAACCGCACAGGTTCGGTATTGGAAAATTCTTCAATCAATTATAAAACCGAAATCGACGACGAAACGAAGATAGAGCTGATCGAAAAAAATTTCCGTGAGATAATGGAAGTCCTGGGATTAGATCTTGATGATGATAGTTTAAAAGATTCTCCCCGCAGAATTGCAAAGATGTATGTAAAGGAGATTTTCAGCGGATTAAATCCTGATAATAAACCGCAGATTACGGTCTTCAAGAATAATTACAATTATAAAAGGATGATCGTTGAAAAAGATATAACTCTTTTTTCCACATGCGAACATCATTTTGTACCGATAATCGGCAAGGCGCATGTTGCATATTTCCCGGCGGATAATGTGATCGGACTTTCCAAGCTGAACCGTATAGTTCAATTCTATTCTAAGAAACCGCAACTGCAGGAAAAGCTGACTGAAGAAATTGCACGGGGAATGATGAAAGTTCTTGAGACCGAAGATGTAGCAGTCATGATTGAAGCGGATCATCTTTGTATAAGATCGAGGGGCGTAAATGATGTGAACAGCAAAACCGTTACATCAAGCTTCAACGGCAGATTTAATGAACACGAAACGTCCAATGAGTTTTTAAAATCTATAAAAAGATAAATTTTACATAAATGGCTATGAGATTATGTTTCATGCTTAAATCCGCTCCTATTTCTATCATAATTTTTTAAAGCTATAATAGAATTATTTACAAAAATCAATTGATTTCACCCAACATTAATATTCATCAGTAAGAGATGACATTTTTTTACCTGTCCCCTATGCTCGAAAAGACGTCATCTCTTTTAAGCTGCCGGCTCTTCTAATCAAGTTTAAATATTCTTATTTTTAACGTGTATTTCGAATTGTTCTTAAGTATTTAGCAAGAAAAATATAATAGGAGGAATTAAAATGACTGAATACATTTTTTTCGGCAAATATTCTCCTGAGGCAATCCGACTGGTAAGCCCGGCGCGCACAAAAAAAGCCTATGATCTTGTTAAGAAATCGGGCGGATCCATAAAATTTATGTACGCGATTCTGGGCGATAAAGATCTTGTTTTTGTCGCCGAATTCCCGGATAATGAAAAAGCGATGCAGGCGTCGATTGATTTATATAAACTTACCGGCATCTCCTTTTCCGCTCATCCGGCAATACCTGTGGAAAAGTTCGATAAAATCGCAAGGTAGATTCTTCGCTTCGCTCAGAATGACATGCAAAGTTAACACGAAAGGTCATTCTG
>DAISZW010000289.1:1239-2899 GCA_036824595.1 Ignavibacteriaceae bacterium | reverse complement strand
GAGAGACGGCGGGCAGATTTTCATGATTTTTAATTTCATCATACACTTTCCCGGATATAAGTACGCTTCCGGGTGCGGAAAGATTTTCAATCCGCGAAGCTATATTAACTCCATCTCCGTATATGCCTTCATTATCATGAATAATATCTCCCAAGTGTATCCCGATTCTTAAAGGAACTTTAGGCTCTTGAGATAATTTATTTTGGACGTCAACCGCACAATATACAGCTTCGATCGCGCTGCCGAATATTGTTAATGTGCCGTCGCCGTAATATTGAATTGTTCTCCCTTTATGAGCCAATACATAATCGTCAAGCACTTTTCTATGCTTATCTCTCAGCAGCATCGCTCTCTTTTCATTTTCCTGCATTAATAAAGTATAACCGACCATGTCGGTGAACATTATTGCTGCAAGCATCCTTATCTTTTGATTAATCATATGAAACTTCTTAATTATATATAGTCACAGCACTTTTATTTAACTTAGTTATCCACCATCATATTATAACGGCACATATTTATTCATAACAATTCCGCAGCCGAAGGCTCTGCTCTGCACAAGTTTCAGATTAAATTTTTCTTTTAAATTGCTGAATATTGTCATCCCTTTACCGATTGCGGTAGGATTTATAAAAAGATTATACTCGTCAATCAAACCATTAGTTATCAGTGATGAGACAAAATTTGCTCCGCCGTATGCGATAATATCCTGCCCGGTCTGTTTTTTAAGCTGATTGACTTCCTCAACAATGTCTCCCTTAGCAAGTTTTGTGTTCTCCCACTCCGCATTCTGAAGCGTTTTGGTAAAAACTATCTTCTGAGTTTCAACCATTTTTCTGGAAAACCAGATATCCGGATCCTCAGTATTTTTTACACGGGAAGCCCATGCATCAATAAATCCTCCAGCAATATTTCTTCCGAGCAGAATACAATCAACCGGCTCAGTTAATTCATTGACATACTTTTTCAATCCATCATCCCAATCCCATGTCAGCCAATCCAGTTTTCCTTCAGGGGTCGCCATGAATCCGTCAATCGATACCTGTGTCTGCAATTTTAATTTTCTCATACTTTTCCCTTTTTTTCATGTAAATCATTCATAAAACAATCCGACAACTCCATTGCTGAACTTTTTAGACCCTGTAAGTTTTAGAGTTTTTCTGTTGTCTATATTTTTAAATAAAGCTTTACCGGTTCCTAAAACAACCGGATGAAGCAAAAGATGATATTCATCGATTAAGCCGAAATTTGTTAGCTGCTGAACAATGCTGGCGCTGCCCACAATCAGCAGATCTTTCCCTTTTTCTTTTTTTATTTTCATTATTTCTTCAGGATTAATTTGACGGATTATTTTAGAATTTTTCCAGGTGACATCCTGCAGGGTTTTTGAAAAAACAATTTTTTCAGCATTATTTATTTTTTTAGCTAATTCAATTTCTCCTTCCGGCGTGGTAGGATTATCAAGTGCCTGAGGCCAGTAGCCTTCGAAAATTTTGTATGTTATCCTTCCGAGCAAAAGAGTATCTATCCGGTCGTAAACATCATCTTCATATCTGCCGATTTCTTCGTTGAATATATTAAGAACCCATTCCATTTCATCTTTGGGATCGGACATTAACCCGTCAAGAGTATAGAATTCCGTTGCAATTATTTTTCTCAT
>DAISZW010000289.1:0-1139 GCA_036824595.1 Ignavibacteriaceae bacterium | reverse complement strand
CGAGCAAAAGAATGCCTGGTCTTCTTCGGTAAACTTTAGAGTTGCTGTATTTGCTTCCTCGGCAAGTGTGGCGAAGATTTTTTTCTTTACCCTGAAAGAAGTTCTTTCAAAGTGGGGAAGCTCAACTGTCCCGGGAAAAGACAAAGCAAGCTCTTAAAATTTTTTTATTGATATCATATTTCAGTCAAATTTTGGTTCTGTTGATCTTGAAGTAATGCGGACTGCCGAGCCGATTCTTTGGAGTCTCTCTGCTACTCTTCTGCCGGTTTTACCGTTTCCGCCAAGCACCAATATTTCTTTACTATCTACCATAGTTTACTTCTCCTTCCTAATTAAATCTTCAGATATTACTTAAGTTTACTCAGATCCTTCTCCGGCTAGTTTTAAAACAGGTTCATTAAGAAACTCTTCAATCAATAAAACAGTTGCCTGGTGAATTCTAGAATTTTCATTTGCCATAGTTACTTCTCCTATATAAGTACCGTGTCCGCCCGGCAGAATTACAAGCTTTGAATTTGAAAGAAGGCGGGACATTTCTAAAGCATGTTCAGGTCGGATTACATCTTTATCTCCGATTATAATCATTGCCGGAGCAGTTATAGAATTGAGATCTTCATCGGGCCAATCCTTAAATCCCAGCATTCTCTTTGCATCTTTGTCATGCATAGACTGTAAATCATTTGGATCCGGAGCGACTTTCAGGTAAGCATCTTTTAAATTCTGCGGCATATTTTCAAGTGAAGCTTTATTCATAAATTCCCAGAACCATGGATACAATCCATCCCGTTTGTACATAGCAGATGCAATGATTAATTTATTTACTATTCCGGGATGACGGATTCCTATTTGCAATGCTGTACTGCCGCCGTTGCTGAATCCAAAAAAATCCGCTTTTGCAACCTTCAATTGTTTTAAAAGAGACGCGACATCATCAGCATCCTGTTTAAAAGTTAAAGGACGTTCAATGTCCGGTGTACGTCCGTGCGCCTGAAGTTCAACAGCAATAACCATTCTGTTTTTACTGAGCAATGGGAGTATCTTTCCAAAAGTAGTTTCTATTGTTGACCCTCCTCCGTGAATTAAAACCAAAGGTACGGCATGTTTATCAGTTAAGGAAGAGCCGTGAATTTCATAATACA
>DAISZW010000288.1:0-2914 GCA_036824595.1 Ignavibacteriaceae bacterium | reverse complement strand
AAGGTCGAAAGAGAATTCCAGTGAAACAATATTATGTTTATATAATGTCAAACAAATCCAGGACATTGTATATAGGCGTTACAGCGAGGCAGGTTCACCCTCACGATTGCACAATTAAACTAAGCATTTAATGAACCTCGAAAAAATATATTCTCACCTTCCTCTATCCCTGCAGAATTTAGGATTGAGGATTAAGAGCAGCAGGATAAATAAAATCCGGTATTCGCCTGAGTTTCATTCGTTACTGGATGAATATAACTCGATGAGTTTTTTCTCAGAAAAGGAAATCAGGGAATACAGGGACAAGCGGCTGGAAGAGTTCTGCAGAATTGCCGGCAATAACAGTTTCTATAAAAATTCCGGCGGCTGCTCATTCTCAAATTTTCAGAACCAAAAAATACTTGAAAAACCGGTTGTAAAAGAGAACGTAAGAAACATTCTAAATGAAAACGGCTATGATACAATTGATGCTCATACAAGCGGCACTACAGGCAGCGGGTTAGTTTTTAAAACATCGCTGAAGGCACTGCAGGAGCAGTTTGCCGTCTGGTGGAGATACAGGATGTGGCATGGAATATCATTCGGACTGCTTTCCGGATATTTCGGGGGGCGCCGGATTGTTCCCATTAGTCAGAAGAAACCGCCTTTTTACAGGATGGCTCCCTCAATAAATGAACTGATGTTCAGCGGCTATCATTTAAATGAAGAAACCGCCAAAGATTATGTTGACGGATTAAACAAATACCGCCCTGCCTGGCTTCACGGCTATCCCTCGATGATTGCTCTCCTCGCTTCTTACATTATAGATCAGAATTTAAAACTTGAATTGGATGTAAAATGGATTACTATCGGGACGGAAAATTTAATGCCTCACCAGAGCAATGTAATTCAAAAAGCATTCGGTGTAAAGCCCATTCAGCATTACGGGCAGTCGGAAGCGGTGGCAAATATTTCGGAATGCCCGGAAGGGAGTCTTCATGTTGATGAAGATTTCAGCTATGTTGAGTTTGAAAAGCTGGAAGGAACGCAGTATAAAATAATCGGGACAAACTTTACGAACCCGGTTTTTCCATGGGTCAGGTATGATACCGGGGATATTGTTATAATTACCGGGAAGTCGTGCGGATGCGGCAGGCCGGGGAGAGTAATAGATGAAATTGACGGGAGATCGGAAGATTATATAATCTTGAAAAACGGTACGAGAGTCGGCCGGCTGGATCATATCTTTAAAGATATGGTGAATATAAGAGAAGCGCAGATTGTGCAGAAAGAAAAGGGCAAAATTGAAGTAAGAGTGGTTAAGCTGAAAAACTATGGTTCGCGCGATGAAGGTCTTCTTCTGAAGGATTTAAAATCATACTTGAATGATATTGAGGTCGACATAGTTTATACCGATAGGATTGAAAAAACTGCGAACAATAAATTAAGGTTTGTGGTTTCGGACCTCACCCCCGTCCCCTTTTCCAATGCTGGAGTGCTTCGGACTTAGGAAGGAATCAAACTGTATTGACCCAAAAAAGTTGACACAAATATGGAAGGAACATAGATTATGTCAACAGAATATTCAGAAGTTTATCCACAAGCCGGTGGATATAATGAGACCTTCAAAATGGCAGTAGTAGCCGAAGTACTTTCGGGTCAAATAAGTCAAACAAAAGCATTAAAGAAATACGGAATAGGGGGACACAGTACAATTACAAAGTGGGTATATAAATACGGTACAAACAAAGAAATAAAAAAAATAACAAAAATTCGAATGCCGCACGATAAGCTAAAAATCAAAGAATTAAAAACCAGGATTCACCAACTGGAGAGTTTAGTATCAGATCTCCAGCTTGAGAAAAAAGCATTAAATAAAATCATAGAAATAGCAGAACGGGAATATAAAATAAGCATAAAAAAAAATTCTGGTCTCAAACAGTCTTTGAACTCATTGAAGAAGACGGAAGAATAAGGATTAAAAAATTATGCTCATTTTTTGGCTACTCAAGACAAGCATATTATAAGAGCCAAAGAATGAAGATGAGAACAGATGACCCGGAATTGTTAGCCTATATATTCGAACGTCGGAAAGAACTTCCGTTTGAAGGAATAAAAAAATTGTATAAACATTTAACTATCGGGACAAGGTTTATAATAAGTCGAGGGATTCTGCATGAGATTTTAGCGCAGAATGCGCTTATAATCAACAGAAGACAAAGATATCGGGTAATTACAAATTCGGACCATAATGAAAGGATATCAGAAAACCATGTTAAAAGAAAGAAACCGGGACATATATTTGAAGTATTAGTAAGCGACATAACATATCTAAGAACCCGTCAGCAGGAGTATTATCTTACAGTAATAATGGACTTATATGCAAGGATGATATTAAGTTATTGTTTAACAAATAATTTAGGCTCAGGTGGACTGATAAGAGCATTTTTAATGATTGCAAAAAAATACAAAGAGAAATTGAGGGGGTGTATTTTTCATTCAGACAGAGGGATTCAGTTTTGCAGCAGAAGCTTTCAGCAATTGGCCGAAGGTTATGGATTAATTCTAAGTAATTCGCGAAAAGGAAATCCTTATGATAATGCATGTATGGAAAGATTATTTGCAACATTAAAGAATGAATACATGTTAAAAATTATCTTCCCTGATTTACAGAGCTTGATCAGAGCAGTTAAGGATGCGGTATATAGTTACAATAATAAAAGATTGCATATGTCATTGAATCTGATGACACCCAAGCAGCATTTTATGGCAGACTTAAAAAATTATTAACATATTAACAAAGAAAGAAAAAGTATCAAAAAGAAAGAAAATATTATAATTAATTTTATTTAAAAAGTGTCAACCTTTTTTGGGATAAGTCAATAAGGAGAGTTGTCCCCTCCTTGGAGGGGAAGAAGGGGTGGGTTAATATTGT
>DAISZW010000116.1:0-10648 GCA_036824595.1 Ignavibacteriaceae bacterium | reverse complement strand
TCCTCTTCCGGAAAGAATTTTTATTTTTTTTGCAGCTAATTTTTTAGCATTCTCAATCTCCCCGCTGCCGCCGAATTTATCCTCCATTGCGGTTGAAATTATTTGATTAGGAATCCCTTTCTTCCTCAGTTCGGATTCAATTTTAATTCTGCCCCACGATTTTGTTTTTATTTTTTCATCGGCAAAACGGGATGAAAATTCCAGGTCGTCCAGGTAATTATTTTTTTTGAGCTCGGAAATTACGGAGTCAATTAAATCACCGTCATATTTTTTCTGCTTTAATTTGAGCTTCAATTCGTCAGTCGAATGAATTCTTTTTCCTAAATACCGGAAAGCAGCCTGCTTTATATAATATTTCTTATTCTCTTCTATTAAAGATAAAATTTTATCTTCCGATAATTCATCATTCTTCCTCAGTCCGTTTTTCATCAGTATTTCTTTGGCAAGAAATACTTCTTCCCCGTTATCAAGATAAATAATTATATCCCTGTTATTTTTCCTGATGATTTTTTCGATCTTCATTTTTCGGCAGAGAAATTATCTGGGACTCTTTTTTTCTTTAGATGATTCGGAACGTGATTCTTCAGGCGAATTATTTTTATCATCCTTAATAAGACCTAACTTTTTTCTGACCTCTGTATTCAGCCTATCGAATAATTCGGACTGCTCCATAAGCTTCTGTTTAAATTGTTCCCTTCCCTGGTATCTATCCTCATTATAAGTAAACCAGGCTCCGCTTTTTTTAATAACATTTAAATTGGTTGCGAGGTCCAGCAGATCGCCTGTTTTGCTGATTCCCTCATTGTAAAGAATATCGAACTCAACTTCCTTAAACGGAGGTGCAATTTTGCTTTTTACTATTTTTACTTTAGTCCTGTTACCAACTACCTCATTCCCATCTTTTATTGCGGCAATTCTTCTTATATCGAGGCGCAGCGAAGCATAAAACTTAAGAGCATTTCCGCCTGTAGTAGTCTCCGGATTTCCGAACATTACGCCGATTTTACTTCTCAACTGATTCACAAAAATTACTGCGGTTTTCGATTTCGAAATTGCACCGGTAAGCTTTCTTAAAGCCTGGGACATCAGTCTTGCCTGAACTGCCATTGTTGCATCTCCCATTTCACCTTCAATTTCAGAACGCGGAACAAGCGCTGCAACAGAATCTATTACAATCACATCCAGAGCATTACTCCTTACAAGAGTATCTGTAATTTCGAGAGCCTGTTCGCCGAAGTCAGGCTGTGAAAGGAGAAGATTGCTTGTATCGACTCCGAGTTTTTTGGCATAATTAACATCGAGTGCATGTTCGGCATCGATAAATGCTGCAAGCCCTCCTGTTTTCTGCGCTTCAGCGATTACGTGAAGGCAAAGCGTAGTTTTTCCGCTTGATTCAGGTCCGTAAATCTCTGTAACCCTTCCTCTAGGGATTCCTCCGATGCCTAGCGCAAAATCTAAAGATAATGCTCCGGTAGAAATAGCTTCAACCTGAGCAACAACGCCGTCGCCAAGCTTCATAATCGAACCTTTACCGTATGTTTTTTCGATGCTTAAAATTGCATCCTCAATTATCTTTAATTTTTGTTCTCTATCTGCAGTTTCGTTTTTTGAAACAGACAAAGAGGATTTATCAGAACTCATTTTTCCTCCAGATCATTTTAAAATAAATTTTTTTAATTCAGTGTACTTTGAACCGGCAGCAAATAGTTCGCTTTTGAATAAAACAATTTCATCGGCTGTAAATGGTACTGCCGGGATAATAAAATCTTCAAATTTTTTAATAAAATTTTTATCCACGCTTTTTTTAATTCTCATTAACGTAAGATGCGCTTTAAACTCTTTTTTTTCCGGCTGAATGCCGAATTTTTCAAGCCTTTTGTTTAATTCATTAACAAGATTAAAAACCGTATTGTCGATTGATAATCCTGCCCACAATATTTTCGGTTCTTTATTCCTGAAGAAAAAACCGAAGCGTGTTAAGCCGCAGTTAAATTTTTGATATTCCCGGATAAACTCTAAAGCATCCATCAATGATTCCAGAAATTTTTCTTCTATTTCCCCGATGAATTTCAGTGTCAGGTGGATTTTATCTTCAGGTTCCCACTTATAATTTTGATAACCGGGAAATGCTGAGTTCCGCAGTCTAATAATTTCTTTTCTTACCTGATCGGGAATTTTTAATGCAATAAAAAGTCTAATCATCTAACGGGATACCGAGTAAAGATCTTCTTACCATTTCTAAAGCGGCGTAAGCAGTTCTTTGTTTATTTAAAAGCCGGTCTTCACCGAACTGAAATTTTTTTGAAGTGCACTGCTTATCATCGCAGAACCCGATGTAAACCAATCCTACCGGTTTTCCGGGAACAGCACCGGTTGGACCCATAATCCCTGTAACCGAAAATCCGATATCTGTCCCGCTGATTGATTTAATTCCTTCAGCCATCTGCCTTGCGATTTCCATGCTTACCGCCCCGTGTTCTGCAATGGTATCTTCATTTACTCTAAGGAGTTCAACTTTCGAAGCATTGCTGTATGAAATTATTCCGCGTTCAAAATAATCGCTGCTACCGTTTATGTTAGTAAGAAGATTAGATAAATGACCCCCCGTACATGATTCCGCAACAGCAATTGTAAGCCCTCTGTCCTTAAGCAGCCTTCCGACAACTTCCTCGAGAGTTTCATCTTCGCATGCATAAATATATCTGCCCGCTTTACTCCGGATTTTTTGTTCTACTTCGCTGATTTTATTTTTTGCAAGGTCCTCAGTTTTTTCCTCAACGGTAATTCTCAACCTTACACCGAATTGACTAGGAAGAAAAGCCAGCTTCGATCCGTCTAATAATTCATCAAGATCTCCAAGTTTTTCATATAAGTTTGATTCCGGTATTCCTGTAGTCTGTAATGTTCTTCTAATTGTAAATGAACTTAAATTATGAATCTTTTCTTTCAGATTGGGAATTACGAAAGATTTCATCATCGCAGACATTTCATAAGGAACCCCGGGCATTGCAATAAATATTTTTCCCTCAATTTCAATCCAGTAGCCTGGTGCGGTTCCGCGCTCATTGCGTATTACTTCAGCAATCTTAGGAACAAGGGCCTGATTTTCGTTTACTTTTGTTAATTCCCTCCCTCTTTTTTTGAATAGATTTTTAATATCATCAAGAACTTCTTTGCTGTTTACTAATTCCGTATTAAAAAATTTTACTATACATTGCCTTGTAATGTCGTCGTTCGTGGGACCTAAACCGCCGGTTACAATAAGCAGGCTATTTTTTTCCCAGCATTCCTGAAATTCCTTTAGAATTGCATTTTCATCATCTCCCACTACAGAAGTTTTTTGAATATTAATCTGGAGCTTTGAGATTTCAGAACTGATGTAAGCCGCATTGGTATTTAATGTCTGCCCAATTAGAATCTCATCACCAATTGTAATTATATGAGCATTCATTTATTTCCTTTAAAATTAATCAATAAAAAATAAGCAAAATTATATGAATAATTGCTAATGAATAGATGCTGGAGACAATGTCATCCATCATTATACCTAAACCGCCCTTAAGGTCTTCCAATTTTCTTGCAGGAAAAGGCTTAATAATATCTAAAATCCGCCAGACAAAAAAAGCCAGCAAAGGAATAAAAGTAATTTTCGGAACCCACAAAAGAGTAATCCACATACCGGCGACTTCATCAATCGTGCATTCAGCTGGATCTTTTCCGTACAACTTTTCAAATTTTTCACCTACATAAATGCCGTAAAAAGTAAAAAGAATTATTGCCGGAATCAATATAACCGGATTTTCAAATCCCGGGATGTAGTAAAGAAGAAGTCCGGCCATACTTGCAAAAGTTCCGGAGGCAAAGGGAATATACCCGGTAAAAAAAACAGAGCCTAAAAATTTTTCGATAAAATTAAGCTTCACTTTTAATCAACCTTATTAATGAATTTTTATTTTTATACAAATATGAAATCCCCGAATGGAATGTAATCAATGTTATAACAAACATAGTGTAATAAATTAAATCCCCGTTCAGTAAAATGGAAAAAGTTTTTTCATTCCCGGCATAAATTGATTGGGTATTTCTTCCCACATAAACAATAAGCAGATAATAAAGAAAAGCCATCTGGATAAAAGTTTTCCATTTGGCATAGTAGCTGGTTGTAAACGAAATCTGCCTGTATTCGGCATAAACCCTGAAAGAAGTAATTAATATGTCGCGTAAAATAATTATTAATACCATCCATAATTCCAATATACCCAGAAATGCAAAACCAAGGAACGCTGCCGATGTTAATATTTTGTCGGCAAGAGGATCCCAGAATTTTCCCCAGGAAGTAATATAATTGAATTTCCGTGCAAGCCACCCGTCATACCAATCGGTTAATGCAGCAATAAAAAAAACTCCTAATGACATTTGTTTCAAAACCGGTTCCTCTGCAAGAAAAAGGAATAAAAAGATTGGCGTTAATATTATTCTTAATATGGTTAATTGATTAGGAAGTACCATAGCTTGATTTTATGTTCTCACCCAGCTTCAATAGGTATGAAAATTCATAAATGCCGGTATTGTGCCCGTCTTTCCATGTTATGCTTACGGCATAGCTTCCGACAGGATTAATCCTGGAAATTTGAGTTTCACTCTTACTTAATATAGGTATATATTTTTTGCTTTGTCTTTCCCTGTCAGTTACACAGGTTGCACATGGACATAATTTTCTAAGTATTTCAAGCTTGATTAAAGATTCCGTATTATCATCCCATTTGATGAAAAGATTTTTCTTTTCTAAAACCTTTATTTGAACAGGTTCCATCAGGAAATTTTTTCGCCGGTCAGTCTGTAAAGAACTTCCAGATATTTTTCGCTTGTCCTCTGTAAAATTTCATCCGGAAGCGCGGGAGGAGGAGGCTGCCTATTAAAATTAATTGAGATCAGGTAATCACGTACAAACTGTTTATCATAACTTTCCTGTGATCTCCCTTTTTCATATTTATCCAGGGGCCAGAACCTTGAGGAATCGGGTGTAAGCAGTTCATCCAATAAAATAAGCTCATTTTTATAGAATCCGAATTCCATCTTTGTATCGGCTATTATGATTCCTTTTTTCAGGGCAAAATCTGCAGCAGTATTATAAACATCCAGCGCAGCGGATTTAATATTTTCAATTGTTTTTTTATCGGCAATTTTTTCGGCATCCTGCAGCGAAATATTTTCATCATGTAATCCGATCTCAGCCTTAGTTGACGGAGTAAACAGAGGTTTGGGCAGCTTTTCAGATTCAAATAAACCTGCCGGCAGTTTTATTCCCGAAATCTCTTTGGTCCGTTTATAGTCGGCCCATCCCGATCCGGAAATGTACCCGCGGACAATGCTTTCTATCGGAATGACTTCAGCTTTCTTCACCAGCATCGATCTTCCCTCAAGCGCATCTGAAAATTTTAAGAATTCTTCCGGATATTCTTTAACATTTGTTGTAACAAGATGATTGGGGATAATATTATGCGTAAAATTAAACCAGAATTCAGAAATCTTATTTAAAACTTTTCCCTTGTAGGGGATGCCCTGAGCCATAATTACATCAAATGCAGAAAGCCTGTCGGTGGAGACAATCAGGTAAAATTGCCCCGCATCGTAAATGTCCCGCACTTTACCCTTCTTTATTAATGATAGGCCGGGAAAATTAGTATCCAGAATTACTTTTTCATTCATATTATTCCAAATTTTAATTTTGTCAAATATACTTACCTAAGTAAGTTATTTCAAACTTGAAAAAACCGCAAAAATTTACAGTTTATGGTATATGGTTTGCATCATATATATTACGGGAAATAAGAAATACTTTATTTTTAAGCTGTTTTTATAGAAAAGTATAAGGGAAAATAGCAAATATTTCTAGTAGGATGTAAAAATGTTGTACATAATAGTGTTTTCTATGCTTTATTTTATCATTCTCGGATCGTTAAATAAAATGATGTTAATTGAGCCAAAATACTCGGAGATCAAAGGTAAATATTACCATAATTAATGTACAAATAAATCGATAGCAATCATGAAAAAATTTTTCAGATTTTCAGGATGTTTAGGTACAATTGTCATTTTCGGTTTCCTGGTTTATCTGTATCTATCTTTTGAAAAAACTCTGACTGAGAAAGAAATAACCGTAAAAGTTATTGATATTTCCAGGAATATTGATGGTGAATATCTTGTCTCCACTAAAAATGAAATCTTCATCAATAAGAATAATTCTTTCCACGGAAAAACAAATTCGGAACAAATAAACGATAAGTTAGCAAAAGGAAAGACATTTAAAATTAAAGTGGTTGGGCTTCGAATTCCCTTCATTTCCAAGCATCGGAATATTATTGAAGTAGTTGAAGAAGTTAAACTCAAACCTGATAAATGGTAATCCTTCCCCATAATTTATTGCTGCCTGCAATTAATACAGAGTTTTAATAGCTGTCGAACAAAGTAATTATCTTAATTTTCCTTTTTAAGTCTTCAATTTTCTTTGAAGTTTTAAAATATACTTTAACTTCCTCACCGGGCATCAGATCAAAATAATTATCACTGAAAAATCCTTCTTCATCTGTACTCAGGCAAACATCTTTCGCTAATTTGTCCGAACTTAATTTGAGTTCAAAACCGTCACCCGAAGGTTTCACATCAAGTTTAAGGTTAGGCTTTTCCAAGGCTAAATATTTTGGACGGCTAAAATAAAAAATATTCTTTGCTTCAAACTGATCATTTATTAATTCGGCTTTAAGAAGCATTTTATTTTCGTTGCCGTTATGCAAAATATCCTTTAAACTTATTTTTTTAATCACCATACTTGAATTTGCCGGTGCATTTATCTGTGAAGAAGTTTTGAAAATCTCTCTTCCATTAAAATCCATAATTGTAATCTTTAATTCCGATTGAATCGAATTCAACAGATCGGAGACAAAATAAATATGCACTTCATTTTTTTTCTGCACCGGCGAAACAATAACCGGTTCGTAAGCTTTCTTTGCAATATAGTGAAGCGCTTTCCATTGTTTGAAATAATCCATGCCTGACCATGAAGCGCCAGGCCAGCAATCATCAAGCTGCCAATACAAAGAACCCCAGCAATAAGGTTTGCTCCTGCGGTGTGCTTCAATTGCCTGTTTAATCCCGTAAGCCTGAAGCACCTGTGAAGAATAAAGAAACGTTTCAAAATCCTTGGGTGAATTATAATACATCTCAAGGTAATCTCTTATTCTTAAATTTCCGTAGCCGCTCCGCTGGTGAGACGTCATCACTTCAGATTCAATATCCCAGTCTTCCGGAACCGTATAAGATTTTACAGTCTTTAATCCGGGGAAAGACTGCAGGCCGTATTCGCTTACAAATCTTCCAACATTGTTTTGGAATTCTTCAAACGGTTCTTTGCCGTGCCAGACTCCCCAGTAATGCAGGTCGCCCGATTCTTTTTTTGATGCTGCACCGAAATCGGAGCTTGGCGAAGACGGCCAGTAAAATCGTGTCCCGTCATATTCTTTGACTGCTGCCGGAATAATATTATAAAAAATTTCTTTATGCGTTTTGTAAATTTCTTCCTGCTGCTTTTCGGTATATTTATCTTTCCACCTCCAATAAGCCCATGCATCTTCATTTTCATTATTCCCGCACCATAGTGCAATTGAAGGATGATTACGCAAACGCTTCACATTATCTATTGCTTCATGCTTAACGTTTTCAAGAAAATTTTCATCGCCCGGATACATACTGCATGCGAACATAAAATCCTGCCAGACCAGAATACCGTATTCATCGCATAAATCATAGAATATATCATTTTCATAAATCCCTCCGCCCCATACACGTATCATATTCATATTTGCTTCGGCAGCAGAGCTGATAATTTTTTCATAATCGGAGCTGTCAACTCTGTTTAAAAAATTATCGCTCGGGATATAATTTGCTCCCTTCATAAAAACAGGATTTCCGTTTACTTTGAGATAAAAGCTTCTGCCGATGCCGTCATCATCCTGAACAACCTGAATTGTTCTTAAACCATAATTTGTTTTTTTCTTGTCGACTAAAGCATTATTAAAATTTAATGAGGTTTCAAATGAATAAAGATTTTGTTCTCCCAGTCCGTTCGGCCACCATAGTTTAGGATCTTTAATTATTATTGCTGAAGTAATTTTATTTAAACCTTTTCTTAGACTGATTCTTTTGTTCACATATTCTTCATCTTTTGTTTTGACATATAAATTAAAGTAATCGTCCAAATCGGAATTAATATCCAGGAACAAAGTTAAAGCAGCTATCTCATTGCTTAAACTGTTTTGTATAATCTGTATGTCTTCAATGACTGCGTTATTCCATGTCTTCAAGAAAACCGGCCTCCAGATTCCGGAGGTAACAAACCTTGGACCCCAGTCCCAGCCGTAATGATAAGGCGCTTTGCGTGCAAAGACGCTCACCTTCTTATCGCCAAGCCCTCCGATTTCGCTAAAGTCATTCACTGCCGGTAAAGCATATCCGAGCTTTTCCAGTTTTGGTAAATCCCTTTTTATTGGTGAATGAAATACGATTCTTAATTTATTTATTCCCGGTTTTAATTTATCCTTACAGTCTATCTTCCATTCCCTGAACATATTATCGGTGGATAAAATTTTCTCATCATTAAGAAAAATATCGGTGTAGGTATCTAATCCTTTAAATTCCAAAAGAGCATATTTATGGGGTAAAGTAAAATCGGCATTAAAGCTTGTTTCATATTCCCAGCCGGTTTTATCGATCCATTGCAATTCTTTTTCATTGGTTCTAAAGAAAGGATCCCCGATTAATTTATTATCAAGCAGATCTGTATGAACGCAGCCGGGAACTTCAGCCGGATGCCAGTCATTTTTTCCAGTCTGGCGAAATCTCCAATTCTTGTCCAGTTCAACAGTAATTGACTGAGAGTATAAAGGAATTATAAATAAAAAAAAGAACAGGGCAACACGCTGCATTTTATTGAATCTCACTCAGCACCTCTTTTAAAAAATTGAATCGTTAAAATATAAAAATATATTTTTGCATAAAGCCGGCTGCAGTAAAGAGTTTAAAACAAAAAAGGCTGCAGAATGCAGCCTCTACAAAAAGATTTTATTTTTAATTCACCTTCCACAAAAATTTACCGTACCCTTCTGATTTCATTTTATCTTTCGGTACAAACCTTAATGATGCGGAATTCATGCAATATCTAATACATGTCGGCTCGGGCCCGTCATAAAACAGATGACCAAGATGTGAATCGCCGTACTTGCTGCGTACTTCAACTCTTTCCATGCCAAATGAACCGTCAATCTTCTTAATTATGAATCTTGTATCGATCGGTTTTGTAAAGCTCGGCCAGCCGGTACCGGAATCAAATTTATCACGGGAGCTGAATAAAGGTTCGCCTGAAACGATATCGACATAAATTCCTTTTTCATGATTATCCCAATAGCTGTTGTTAAATGCGCGTTCGGTTCCGTTTTCCTGAGTTACATAATACTGCTGATCATTGAGTTTCATCTTTAATTCGGAATCTGAAGGCTTTTTGTACTTTTCAGTTCCGGAAAGACTCCAATTGGACTTCACATATTCTTCTCTACCGGATCCTTTTTTGTATTTGTAATAATTTCCAGGATTCTTTTTATAATAATCCTGATGATACTCTTCCGCCGGATAAAAGGCAGTAAACTTAATGATTTTAGTAGCTATCGGTTTATTAAATATTCCGGATTTATTCAACTGTTTCTTAGATTCTTCGGCTAATTTTTTTTGTTCATTGTCATGATAAAATACGGCGGATGTATATTGCAGGCCTCTGTCGCGAAACGATCCTTCCGCATCTGTAGGATCAAAATTTTTCCAGTAAATATCAAGAAGTTCCGGGTAGCTGATTACTTCAGGATCATATTTAATCTGTACCGATTCACGATGTCCGGTTTCTCCTTTCGAAACCTGGCTGTAGGCAGGATTTTTTTCCTTTCCGCCGGAAAAACCCGATGTAACTGAAATTACGCCGTCGATATTTTCAAACGGCTCTTCCATGCACCAAAAACATCCGCCTGCAAAAGTTGCTGTTTCAGTTTTACCCGATACGTGGCTTATCTTATTTTGTTTTTTCGGATTTTTTTCTTTCTTAACTTCCGAAGAATTCCCTTCCACGCAGCCGGTTAAAAATATCAGCAGAAATCCGAATGCAAACAACCTTTTCATTATCAACCTCATTTAATTTGTTTATTTTTTCAGATGAAAAATAGGTCCCAATTATTACGAAATAATAACGGAAAAAATAAAATTTTGTAATTTAATTACGGAACAGGTCGCAACCTTCAGCATAATTTTTATTACAGCTTTTAGAGAATTTTAACCCAGGCTGAGCAATTACTAAAAAAGGAGTAAAGATTTTTTTTTAGATTTTTTACACAAATCTAATTTATATTTGTTGATGCGCGGATGATTTGGAATACGCCTTAGATTTTTTAGGCAGACCTATATACTTTCAAAAAAGTATTACAAATTTCTTATCCAGATATTTCTTAACACAGTCTGCCCGGTGTCTGCATTTTTATTTATTGAGAAAAGGTGCTCCTGTTTCTCTGCAGTCAGAGTCAAATTTAAATCAACAGGACTGCTATCTCTTAAA
>DAISZW010000287.1:0-2950 GCA_036824595.1 Ignavibacteriaceae bacterium | reverse complement strand
GAATCCCATCTTATGGAAGTAGAATTTTTTCTGTTGTAAATATTCTGGATGTCGAGGTAAGTAATTAAAGTCCAGCCAGAAAAATACCAGCGCTTGTCGACTCTAATATCCATGCTGTGTGTGGATTTAAGTCTACGTGTATTATAATTTATAATGCTCTGCGTTCCATCAGGATTAAAGGGAGTAAACGGACTGCCGGAAGCAAATCTGAACCTCATGCTCGCTTCCCAGTACTCGTCAATCTTATATCCCCCGCTTAAATTAAAAAGCCAGTTCTGATCATAACTCCCCGGCCGTTCTATTCCATCCAGCGGCGTGTAATCTGTTTTACTGTACGTTAAACTTAATAATCCGTAGTAGGGAACATCCGATAATTTTTTTTGTACAGATAACTCCACCCCTCTAGATTTACCTTTTCCTTCATCAAGCAGAGGTTCTAATCCGAATGAGGAAAAATTATCATCGCTTCCTGAAAAACCTGCACCTGTATTTGCCAGCACTAAATAACGCCTTATCGTACTTGCAGGATAATTTGAATAATCTTTTAAAAATCCCTCCACTTTCAGCAATGCATCTTCAGAAACCCGGTGATCGAAGCCTAATACAAACTGGTTTACATTTATCATTTCCAGATCTTTATTGCTTTCAAAAGCTTCGAGCCAGATGTATGAAGGAGCCTGATGGTAAATTCCTGAACTGAAATTTATATTTGTAATATCGGTTAACTTGTAAGAAAGAGAGAACCGCGGACTCAGTTTAAACTTGCTGTTCAATGCTGTAAAAACGTCTCCCCGTACTCCTATATTGAAATTAAGCTTATCAAAAAGAATCCGGTTATAATTAAAGTAGCCGGCAAATTTTTCATAATTATTATCTGTTTTCAGATTAGTAACCGGAAGAGAATCTCCGAAACTGGTTTCGAAGAAGGGAAAGAGAATATCATAATTTGCTTCAATTAATTTGACGCTGCCTCCGATATTTATTTCTGCTTTATCGGATAACAAGTAAACAAGCTCTGCGCGTAAAGAATTTTCTTCTTCAATAGAATTATTAAGAAAAATCGGATTAAGCTGGATATCGCTTTGTATGCTGTTAAAATCGATATAATTCCGGCTTAGAATCAGATTAATAAACCCGTTGTTTATTAAATGCCTGTAAGTTATCCCCGCAACATATTGAACCTGGTCTGAACCAAGAATTCTTGAATTATCAAACTTCTGATCTTCCGTCTCATTAAAAAATTTTACATTGTCGAATGCGCTTACGAACAAGAAAGTCAGGGCATCTTTAGAGTGCGGATTAATATCGGCTTTCAGCATTACATCGTAATATTCAGGGACAAAGGAAAAATCGGCAGCTTTAAAGATGAAATCGAGATAGCTTCTGCGGGCAGAAAAGATAAAATTAGATTTCTCTGAGATTGGCCCTTCAAGATTTAATCCGAACTGCGAGGCGGATACAGTTGCTTTTCCGCCGATCCTATCTTCTCTACCGTCTCTCAGTTTTATAGAAAGCACCGATGAAAGTTTGTCTCCGTAGAGAACTGAGAAACCGCCGGTAGAGAAGGAAGTTTCTCTCACGAAGTCAAGGTTTATGTAGCTCAATGGACCGCCGCTTGCGCCCTGATTGCCGAAATGGTTTATATTGGATACTTCTATTCCGTCGATTAAATATAAATTTTCCGAAGGTGCACCGCCCCTTACAATCAAATCATTTCTTCCGGCATCTGCCTGGGCTACTCCTGGTAAAATTGAAAGTGCACGGATTACATCTTCAAAACCGCCAGGACTTCTCCTGATTTCCTCATAGTTGAAATTTTTTATGCTGTTTACTTCGAGAGGATTTTTCGCAAAATAATCGTTTGTAATAGTAACATTTTCAAGCTGAATTGCTTCCTCAATTAATCCAAAATCAATTTCAGCAGGTTTTCCCGGCTGTACGATAACATCCGTTATTGTTAAAGAACTGTAGCCGATTACTGAAGCCTTAATTTGATATGTATTGAAAGGCAGTCCGGAAATTTGGTAATAGCCTTCTTCATCAGTTGCTGCCCCGTAATTAGTTCCTATTACAAGGATATTTGCAAACGAAATGGGATTTTTAGTTTGGGCATCAATCACTCTTCCATAAACACTTACATTTTTTTGGGCTAAAGTTAAATTGATTAACGAAAGGAAGATTGTAATTAAATATGATTTTGTAGTGTTGTACATGAATTTTCCAAATGTTTTGTAATAACATATAAAAAATAAAAATAGGTTTTATTCAAATGATTATTTACAATGTAAAATTGCCTTGCTAATCTTATTTGAAACAAGCTATCTTAATTTCATTAATTCTGATATTTATCCTTTATTGAGGGGTAAATTAGAAATTCCAAATTCACTAAGGAAAATAGTGATATTCACAATCTTCAAAAATTGTAATACTTCTTAATTTTACAGCTCCGGGTTAGATTCATTATAAGTGATTAAGATTCAAAATTTATTAATACAGCTTTTTTATCTTAGTTATGTTTAAGAGGAAGAAACATGAAACTTTTATTACCCATTCTTTTACTGTCTTTTTATATGACTAGCACTGCATCCCAAAAAGCCGAAGAAAAAATCTTTCCTTATCCTATAAATCAGCAGAAGCTGGACAACGGATTAAATGTGGTTAGTGTAAAATTCAACAGTCCCGGACTTGCTGCCTTTTTCATTGTTGTAAGAGCCGGGAGCCGGAATGAAGTAGAGAATGGAGTAACCGGATTTGCTCATTTCTTCGAACATATGATGTTCCGCGGGACGGATAAATATTCAAAAGAAAAATACAATGAAGTTTTAAAATTAACAGGTGCCGGCGCGAATGCAAATACTTCGCTGGACAGGACAATATATCATATGACAGGCAATGCCGATCATCTTGAAAAAATGTTTGAGCTGGAATCGGACAGGTTTATGAATCTTAA
>DAISZW010000286.1:0-2960 GCA_036824595.1 Ignavibacteriaceae bacterium | reverse complement strand
GAGTCATTGTATAGGGCAGATTCATCGGAAGGAAAGCAATATCAATTTCTTTTAATGATTTCATTTCCGGAACATTTTCAGTATCGCCCGCCACGTATACTTTTTTATCTCCCAAAGTAATGACGTACCCGTTGCAAGTACCTTTCGGATGGAATGGCTCGCCGTTATCTCTTTTGTGAACAATGTTGTATGCCGGAACCGCTTCTATTTTTATCTCTTCAATATTCTTAACGTCCCCGTTATTCATCACCATTCCGTTCTTAACCTGTTCGGAGCCGGCTTTATTAACAATTATTGCCGTATTTTCTTTCCGGATTTTTTCAACGGCATTTGGATCAAGGTGGTCTCCGTGATGATGGGTAATAAGAATTATATCTGCTTCAGGCAGAGAAGAGTAATCCGCAAGCTTGCTGAATGGATCAACATGGATCACCTTCCCGTTATAGTTAAAGATTAATGATCCGTGTCCTATAAAGGTAATTTCAAGATTACCGCCCGATGTGGAAATTGTATCCTTTTCAAAATTTTGGGAATAAGCTGAGAATGTCAGAGCTGCTGTTAAAAAAAATAGATTAAGCATAAGGATCCTCGTCAGGTTTTTTATTTTTCAATTGATATTGGTCGTGCAGCACAAGATAAACAGAAATGACTATAACAATTGTTGCTGCGAGCAAGGCATATGTGAGCTTTTCACCTCCTATAATCCAGCCGAGAAAGACTGCAATTACAGGATTCACATAAGTATGAGTAGAAATGCGTGTCGCCGATGTTTGTCCGAGAAGCCATACATATGCACTGAAAGTTACAACGGAACCAAAAATAACAAGATAGCCGAAACTTAACAATGAGCGGAGAGGGATTTCACTTAAGATAATCTTTTCATTTTCTTTCAGTAAAAATCCGGTAACCAGAAGCAGAATCCCGCCGATAATAAGCTCCATTCCTGCAGATAACACGGCCGATTTCGGCAGATTTGCAGCTCTTGAATATACGGCGCCGGTTCCCCAGGAGAGAGCTCCTAAAATTACCGCCATTGACCCGGTAAAATTCGAATCTTCAAAAGAGAGATTATTATTGGATATAACCAGAAACACTATTGCTGTAAAACCTAAAATCAATCCTATAATTCCTTTTAATCTTACACGTGTATCTCTGATGAAAAAGAATTCAATCAATAGGATCCAAAGCGGCTCCGATGCTACCAGCACTGCTGCTAATCCGGAAGGAACATTCTGCTGGGACCATGCTAATAATCCATGTGCAATAAGGAAAAAAAGAGTTCCTATAATGAATAAAGGGTGAAATTGCCCGCGCTGGATTCGGGTTTTGTCAGTCAGCCTGCTCCAGAAAAAAAGTACCGTGCCTGCTAAAAGCGATCGGCCTCCCATCATTAAAAATGGGGGGATAGAGTCTACTGCATACCGGATCGCCAGGTAAGTAGAGCCCCAGATAACATATATGGCTCCGAAAGCAAGAAGGGTATTTAAATTTTTATTCTTCACTTAAAGTATTTTTAATCGATAGGATTTGTGATACAGAATTATTAAAAAAATTATAATGTCCTCTATCAATGAAGTAATTATACTAAATCATGAAATTAGAAAAACTAAATGAGCCGGTGAAATTGACTAAGTCATTTAATGAAAGGAGCAGAGATGAAAATTATACACAATTTTATTTTGATCATTTTACTTTTGTTTATAAATAATATTGAATCATTTCCCCAGGCCTCAGATTCGCTGCAATATATTGGACACGCCAGCATGAAGATTAAAACCTCAGACGAAAAAATTATTTACATCGATCCGTATCATACGCCGGGCGATTATTCCGATTCTGCCGATATTATCCTTGTAACTCATTCTCACCAGGATCATAATAATGTTAGCCTGGTTAACCAAAAATTCAGCTGCGTAGTAATTACATACGCTGAAGCAAATCTAAGCGGCATACTCCAGAATTTTAACATTGATAATATAAAAATCTATGCTGTACCGGCATATAATCAGAATCATAACAGGAACCAGTGTGTCGGTTATGTGGTTGAGTTTAACGGAGTAAAATTATATCATACCGGCGATACGGGGAAAATACCTGAAATGGAAGATCTTGCCGACAGCAATATTACTTATATACTTATTCCGGTTGACAGTATATTCACAATGTCCCCTCAGGAAGCAACCGAAGCCGCCGAAATGATACAAGCAGATTTTAGTATACCGATGCATACGGAGCCGCCGCCGGATGATTATAATGAAGATAAAGTATCGAGATTTACTCCTGCAAACAGGTTATTAGTCCGGAACGGTGAAACCATAGCTCTGGTAAATCCAAGTACCGGTGTGAAAGATAATTCGGGACGTCCTTTAGAATTTAAACTGCATCAAAGCTACCCGAATCCTTTCAACCCAAGCACTACAATAAATTTTACTATTCCCAATGCTGCTTTTGTAACTTTAAAAATCTTTGATATAAACGGACGGGAAGCCGCAACCATCTTGAAAAAAGAATTACCTGCCGGGGTTCATTCGATAAAATGGAATGCTGTAAACCTGACGAGCGGTGTATATTTTTACCGTTTGGAAGCAGGTAATTTTACGGCAACTAAAAAGCTTCTGCTGCTGAAGTAGTATTGAGTTTAATGTTTCCAAGTTCTAATAAAATATAAACAAAAAAAAGAGCGGAATTTAATGCTCCGCTCTTTAATTCGACTAGAACCTTCAAGGGTTACTGAATATAATCTGCCGTCCTAACCTTGAAGGTTGCCAGGCTTATTTCAGGAATATCATCTTCTTGGATACCACGAAATTTCCTGCTGATAATCTGTAAATATATACACCCGTGGCAACAACACTATTATTATTATTTGTGCCGTCCCATGTTGCCTCGTAATATCCCGCATTCTTGAAATCGTTCACTAGAGTTTTAACTTTTTCACCTAAAGTATTAAATATCTCCAG
>DAISZW010000115.1:0-10748 GCA_036824595.1 Ignavibacteriaceae bacterium | reverse complement strand
ATCTTCAATGGATTTTCTCTACCGGCAGATTAACCGGTACCGGATATCTTTCTATACTCCCTGTGGACCAAGGTATTGAACACTCTGCTGGTGCATCTTTTGCTCCCAATCCCCAGTATTTTGATCCCGAAAATATTGTGAAGCTTGCTATTGAAGGAGGCTGCAATGCGGTTGCCTCAACACTGGGAGTTCTTGGAATGACATCCAGGAAATATGCGCATAAAATTCCCTTTATTGTAAAGCTGAATCATAACGAGCTGCTTACCTTTCCCAACAAGTTTGATCAGATCTTATTTGGCAGCGTGGAACAGGCATGGGATCTTGGAGCGGCTGCAGTCGGTGCTACAATTTACTTCGGTTCCGATGAAAGCACACGTCAAATCCAGGAAGTCAGCATGGCTTTTCAGCATGCGCATGAAATGGGATTAGCTGCAGTATTATGGTGCTATTTAAGAAATCCAGAATTCAAAAAAGATAAAGATTACCATGTCTCTGCTGATCTAACCGGACAGGCAAATCATCTTGGGGTAACTATTGAAGCCGATATCATTAAACAAAAACTCCCCGAAAATAACGGCGGATATAATGCACTTAAATTCGGGAAAACCCATAAAAAAGTTTACTCAGATCTTTCCACGGACAATCCAATCGATCTGTGCCGTTACCAGGTAATAAATAATTATATGGGCAGAGCCGGATTGATTAACAGCGGCGGTGCTTCCGGTGAAAATGATTTTGCCGAAGCAGCTAAAACTGCGGTTATTAACAAACGTGCCGGCGGTATGGGTTTAATCTCCGGAAGAAAAGCGTTCCAGAGACCAATGGCCGATGGTGTAAAACTGCTGAATACAATTCAGGATGTTTATTTAACAAAAGAAATAACGGTAGCTTAAAGAAAAAAGATAATAAAATTAACCCCTCCTTCTCTTTCATAAAAAGGGAAGAGGAGGGGTTTTTTATTTTAAAAAACTCCTCGTTATGTGCCGCAGTTAATATTTCAGACTGATTTATATTATTAATATTAAACATTTGAAATAGGAGGGCGTAAGATGAATCAAAAAATACTTTATCTTTTTTATTGCATTGTCTGCTTAATCATATTGATGGCCGGCTGTAAAAGCAATTCCAATAATTCTGCAATTTCAGCAGACGGTGTTGAAATAAGTTTTGATACAAATGGTGAAGGAGAACCGGCGCTCATCTTTGTTCATGGATGGAGTAATAATAGGAGTATCTGGGACAGCCAGGTTTCCCACTTTTCAAATAAATATAAAGTCGTCGCAGTTGATCTACCCGGTTTTGGCAAATCCGGAAATAACAGGGAATCATGGACAATCTCCTCTTTTGGTGAAGACATTGTTGCAGTTGTTAAAAAACTCAATCTCGATAAAGTTGTGCTGGTCGGTTTTTCAATGGGCGGTCCGGTTGTAATTGAAGCAGGAAAGAAAATGCAGGATCAGGCTGCGGGAATTGTTCTGGTAGATGCATTGCAGAATATTGAAATGCAGCTTCCCCCCGAGGTTATTACTGTTATGGACAGTGTTTTTATGGATTTGGTAACTTATCCCACTATGGAAAAGACAGAACCCTTTTTCAGAAAAAACAGAGATGCTTCATTTAAGCGTGTCCTTGCTATGATTAATAGACCGAAAACAGGATGGAGAGAATCACTCAATAGTAATTTCGATTGGGAAAATACTAAATGTGTTGAATCCCTAAAAAAATTAAGATCTCCAGTAATTGCTATTAATTCAGAAATGGTGCCGACAAATACGGAAGCATTCAGAAAATATGTCCCTTCATTCAAAGCAAAAATTATTAAAGAATCCGGTCATGTTCTGATGTGGGATGCGACGGATGAATTTAACCGTCTGCTTGAGGAGAGTATTCAGGAATTCATAGAAAATAAAGAAATATAGTATTTAGAAGTAAATAAGGACATTCGTAAATAGTGTTTACTCCTGAGTGAATGTCCCTTGTATCTATCAAAGAAATAAGGTTAAATTCTTTTAAAAATATAGAAGCATCCTTTCCGGAAACTCCGAACTTATCCACAACAACCAACCATATTCGTTCCCGTTTCTTTCACATCACAGCAAAAAACTTCGACCTTTTTATTTCCTTTCATATAATTTATTTTCCGGTCTGATTATGAAACTGCTTCTGTCATATCTGAAAAATTATTGGAAACTGGTGCTGCTTGCATTACTGCTGGCAACAATAAACCAGGTTTTTTCTCTGCTTGATCCGTATATCTTCGGTATGCTAATAGATAAATACGGAACCAAGTTTGATCAATATTCCTCCGGAGAATTCATACGGGGCGTTGCAATGCTTCTGGGAGCAATTATCGGAGTAGCTTTTGTATCGCGTGTTGCTAAAAATTTCCAGGATTATTATGTAAATGTAATTACCCAAAGACTTGGTGCTCAAATTTACTCCGACGGCATTATGCATTCCCTCCACCTCCCGTATCAACTCTTTGAGGATCAAAGGAGCGGCGAAACACTCGGGAAGCTGCAGAAAGTAAGAACAGATACCGAACGGTTAATCAATGCTATGATTAATGTACTATTTACTACACTGGTTGGAGTAGTTTTTGTTTTTGTCTATTCAATAAATGTTCACTGGTTAATAGCGCCGGTATTTTTTGCATCAGTTCCGTTACTTGGTTTTATAAGTTCATTGTTAAGCAGGAAAATCAAGAATATTCAGAAAACAATAGTCTCTCAAACAACGGCCTTAGCTGGGGCTACGACCGAATCGTTAAGAAATATAGAGCTAGTTAAAAGCCTTGGACTGGATAACCAGGAAATTAATAGATTAAACTCTACAACGGAAAAAATTCTTCAGCTGGAATTGAAGAAAGTCCGTTATATAAGAAGATTAAGTTTCATCCAGGGAACTTCGGTTAACTTTCTCAGAACAACCATAATTTTTTTAATGCTTTACCTGATTTTTCTGGGACAAATACAGATCGGCCAATTCATCGCTTTAACCTTTTATTCATTTTTTATCTTTGGACCTCTGCAAAGTCTTGGAGACATAATTAATATTTACAGAGAAGCGGAAGTATCTCTAGAAAATTTTGAGGAAGTTTTAAAGCTTCCGAAGGAGACAAAACCGCTTAAACCGGTACTGCTTGGAGATATAAATTCTTTAAAGTTCGATGAAGTTTCATTCCAGCATCAATCATCTAAAACCAAGGCGCTTCAGAACATCTCCTTTGAGGTAAATAAGGGTGAAACCGTTGCATTCGTTGGACCTTCAGGTTCCGGAAAAACTACTCTTGTAAAACTGCTTGTAGGACTTTATAAGCCTCATACTGGGATCATCTACTACAATATGGTGCCGGGCGATAATATAGATTTTAATGAATTGAAGTACCAGATTGGTTTTGTAACTCAGGATACCCAGCTTTTTTCCGGTACGATAAGAGAAAATCTCTTGTTTGTAAATCCGGATGCAACTGATGAGGAATGTCTTAAAGTACTTGAAAAATCCGCTGCTCAGTCTTTAATGGCAAGAGCCGATAAAGGTTTGGATACTTTAATAGGCGAGGGAGGGGTTAAAGTTTCGGGCGGAGAAAAACAAAGATTATCTATTGCACGGGCATTGCTTAGAAAGCCGCGCCTGCTCGTATTCGATGAAGCTACGTCTGCCCTGGATTCCTTGACGGAAGAAGAAATAACTGAAACAATTAAGGAAATTTCTGCAGATAAAAAGCTCATTACTATTTTAATTGCTCACCGTTTGTCAACCATAATGCACGCAGATAGAATATATGTGCTTGAAAAGGGAAGAATTGTTGAAGCGGGGCCTCATGATGAATTAGTTGAGCTTAGAGGTCTTTATTATGCAATGTGGCGTCAGCAGATCGGAGAAAGGGAAATTGCTCCTGTTAATGGTCCGAATAACAATCAGCAATTAAAATCTGCTGTGCAGATTCAAAGTTCGCCGATCAGTGCTCAGGAATTGAATGCCTCATCTGAACCTCAAACTCAGAATGCGGTTGAGTAATATAATTTATAATATTTACTTTTTATCCAGTTGAAGGATGTAATCTGCTACTTTCCCTAAATCCTTAACATCAACATGATTAAATGGAGGCATCATAGTGCCGGGAAAATTTTTCTTATACTGCTGCATTCTTTCAGTATCCATATATGAATTCGGGTTACGCAAATAGTTAATCAGCTGGTCTCTGCTCCAGAAATTCCGTACTGACGATAAATCGGGGCCCATTCTCGTCCCGCTCAGGTCCGCTCCATGGCACGAAATGCATCCCAATTTTCTCACCAATTCCTCAGCCGTTATTTCTCCGGAGCTCATATCAGTTTGTGGAACCGGATTTTCTACCGGATTTTTTTCTTTCTCAACATCTTCTTTTGTTAATCTGTTTAGTACAAATAAGGCAATAAATAAAAATATAAAGGAAGCAATCCAGATTTGCGGTTTAGTCATTTTTTGGTTTTCCAATTTTTGTTGTCAAAACATATCGAAAAAGATTTTTTAGAACAATAAAGAACTTTTTAACGTAGAGTGAATTTCAAAATCCCTTATAAACAAAAGCAGTTAAATGCTCCTTCTCAAAATTGATTTTGGAAAATATATTTAATATGATTTACTAAATTTAAATATTAAGAATTGATTATGGAAAAGCAAAACCGTCTGTCAAACGAAAAAAGTCCCTATTTACTGCAGCATGCAAATAACCCAGTCGAGTGGTTTCCGTGGAGTGAGGAAGCTTTCTTGAAAGCCTCGAAAGAAGATAAGCCGGTTTTCCTGTCTATAGGGTACTCAACATGTCATTGGTGCCATGTAATGGAGAAGGAATCATTTGAAGATAATGAGATTGCCGGTCTTATGAATGATGCATTCGTTTCGATAAAAGTAGATAGAGAAGAGCGGCCCGATATTGACAATATTTATATGACCGTATGCCATATGCTGACCGGAAGCGGCGGGTGGCCTTTAACAATAATAATGACTCCTGAAAAGAAACCTTTTTTTGCCGGTACATACTTTCCCAAGGATGACCGCTTCGGCAGGATGGGAATGAAGGAGCTTGTTCCGAGAATTAAAGAGCTATGGAAAACAAAACGGGGAGAAATTAATAATTCCGCAAAGGAAATTCATTCCGTACTTCAAGGATCTTTAAAGATTGAAGCAGGACCATTATTTAATGAAGATATTTTGGACGAAGCTTTTAAGGAATTGGAAAAAAGATTTGATCCGGTATCCGGAGGTTTCGCAGTATCCCCGAAGTTTCCTACTCCTCATAATTTTCTTTTCCTTTTAAGATATTACAAAAGAAGAGATGAAACTAAAGCATTGGAAATGGTGGAAAAATCATTGACTAAAATGAAACTAGGGGGAATTTATGATCAAATTGGGTACGGCTTCCACCGGTACTCAACCGATGAAAAATGGCTGGTGCCCCATTTCGAAAAGATGCTGTACGATCAAGCTCTTTTAGCTGAAGCATATATTGAAGCATTTCAGGCAACAAGAAATGATTTTTACATGAATGCGGCAAAAGAAATTCTAGAATATGTAATCAGGGATATGACTTCACCCGAAGGAGGATTCTACTCGGCCGAAGATGCGGACAGTGAAGGAGAAGAGGGGAAATTCTACTTATGGAAATTAGATGAGATTAAAAACATTTTCGGCAGCGAGGCTGAATTAATTTCAAAGATTTTTAATACCAGAGAAACAGGCAACTGGTTTGATCCTGCTCGTGGGGGGTATAACGGGACGAATATTCTTCATCTGCGGAAAGACTTCAGCAGCTTGGCTATTGAGCTGGAAATGCCGGAGGAGCTTTTGATTAAAAAATTTACATCGGCTAGGGAGAGATTTTATCAGCACAGAAAAAAAAGGATTCATCCCTTTAAAGACGATAAAATTTTAACCGATTGGAACGGATTAATGATTTCGGCATTTGCGAAGGCATCCCGTTCATTTGATGATCCAAGTTACTTAAAGGCTGCCGAAAAAGCAGCAGGTTTTATCTTAAGCAAATTATTTGATTCCCACGGGAAACTTCTCCACCGTTTTAGAAATGGTGAATCTGCCATTGATGCAAATATAGATGACTATGCTTTTTTTACTGCTGCGCTTATAGATTTATATGAAGGATCATTTAATAAAAATTATCTTCAAACCGCTATAAATTTAACAAAAGAATTATTAGAACATTTTTGGGATAATGAAAAAGGAGGTTTTTACTTTACTCCCGATATTGGGGAGAAACAGATACTCCGAACTAAGGAAGTTTACGACGGAGCAGTTCCATCCGGTAATTCAGTTGCCTTGCTGAACCTGATGAAGCTTGGAAGGATTACGGCAAATCCTGATTTTGAAGAAAAAGCTTCACTGCTTGCAAAAGCTTTCTTTAAGATAGTCAAAAATTCTCCTTCAGCCTTCACCCGGTTCTTAACTTCACTCGATTTTATTTTAGGTGAATCTTTTGAGATAATTATTTCAGGCAGAAAGGAATCGGCGGATACAATTTTAATGATCAGAGAAATTGAAAAACACTTTATTCCGAATAAAGTAATTATCCTTAATGATAAAAATGGAGCGGATGTTTCGGAAATAATCCCGTTCCTTAAAGATTATACCCAAATTGACAATGCCGCAACTGTTTATGTCTGTAAAAATTATGTTTGCAATTTACCGGTCAGCAATCCCGATGCATTAAAAAAAATGTTAAACTAATTAGATATGAGGTTTTTAAAGAAATGGCAAATTGCATGTAAAGCAAGTGCAAAAGAATAATCCGAGAGTTGGTATTGCTTTTCAAGAATTCACCCGAAATTAAATATTTCTAAAATCTTTTAAATTTTAACTAAAATTAGATACTTTTACATAAGTAATATTGGGTTTAAAAATCTGGCACGCGACAATAAATTCATCAGGTCATTAATTGAAAATGCACGGCGCGGCAACAATACTGCATTTGAGCAGCTTTTTCAAATAAATGTCGATTTCGTATACGGATTATCTCTCCGCTTAACTGCCGATCAGGCACTAGCCGAAAGTTATACAAAAAAAGTCTTTGTGGAAGCCTGGAAAAATTTATCAAATATCAGGGAAGATGTTACTTTTGCTTCATGGCTGACAGGCTTTACGGTTTTTTATTTTCTTTCCGAATGGCATGCAAACCGGATTCAGACTAAAACCGACAAAGAATCTATAAATTGGATTTTTGACTATAAACTGGATGTATTAATCGCTAGTCTGCCGGTTGAGGAGAGAGTAGCAGTTATCCTGCACGACTTGAAAAAATATTCAATTGAAGAAACAGCCGATCTTTTGGGGATCGGGCTGGAAAATACAAAAACAGTTTTAAGCAATGCACGCCGTAAATTAATTATGTCTATCTAAAATGAATCACGATCAAGCAAAAAAATTTGTGGATGAATATGCAGACGGGCGGTTGTCACCGGATGCTGCTGCTGAAGTTAAGGAGCATATTGATCAGTGCAGGGAATGCAGCGAGCTTGTTTCGGAAATTCAAAACGTGCTTCAGAAGATGAAAGATCTTCCTGAGAAAATTAAACCTCCGCATGATCTGTGGAAAGATGTATTCCATCAAATACATGACTTAAAAGTAATCCAGATTAAAAAGGATGAGATTGAACAGCCGGTTGAGGAAGAGCCGGATGAAGAAGAGGAAAAACAGAAAGAAGAAACTAGAAAAGAAATAGCAAAAGCGAAGGAAAAGAAAGAAAAGGAAGAGAAGAAAAAAGAGAAGGATAGTAAATCAGCCAGGGGAGAAATATTTAAGAAGAATAAAACAGCAATTATTATAGCAGCATCGGTCATTCTGCTGATCATTGCAGTATTCTTAATAACCCAGGTTCTTGGAAGTCTTTCCTGGGAAATCAGCGGAACCCCGGGAACATTTAGAATAAATAATCAGGATGCAGCCGGAAGCGAGCTGAACGATGAAGACGTTCTTGAAACTTTAAGCAGTTCCGCAGTCGTTATAATTCCGGAAATCGGCCGGGTAGAGGTAAATCCATACAGCAGGATAGAAAAATCAGGAAATCAAAGATTAAAACTTTTAAGAGGTGGTATAACTTCTGTAAATCAGAATTCAAAAGAATATCTCACTATAGAAGTATTTTCATCCGAGATAAGGGAACTGAAACCGGGCGGAAATTATAAGGTTCAAATGAATAATGACAATAATGCTGATTTATCAATTTTAACAGGCAAAATTCTAGTTCAGGATAAAAATTTAGAATCAGTTGTTATCCCGAATTTTACAAGTACAATCACAAATGCCGGTCCTGAAATTCCAATTAATATAAATGCCTCTGCAAATTTAAAAACAGCGCTGAAAAAACTGAGTTTTGGTGATGATCCGGGTTCTTTAAACATTGCCCTGAATGAAGCTGCTTTTAGTGATGCTCTTTCTTTATGGCATCTTTTTAAACGGATTAACGGGGATAATATAGATGAAGTGTATGTTAAGCTCTACAGCCTTACTCCTCCGCCGAAAGGTGTTGATCAGGAAAGTATTCTAAGATTAAAAGAGGAAGCTCTGGCCAGTTGGATGAAGAAGATTGAAAAAGCATCCCAATAAACTCCTGCCCTGTAAAATTTTTATTTTCTTTTCGGTCTGTAAATATGCGTGCTCTGTCCGAAAAAAACTTCCGCAGCTTCCATTATAGTTTCCGATAAAGTGGGATGCGGATGAATGCTGAGCTTCAGATCGGTTAAGTTTGTGCCCATTTCTATTGCAAGAACACCTTCGGCAATTAGTTCGCCTGCTCCGGGTCCGCAGATCCCTACTCCTAAAATTCTTTCAGTATCCGGATCTACAATAAGCTTGGTTACACCATCGCTCCTGCCTATGGTAGTAGCTCTGCCTGAAGCTGCCCAGGGAAATCTTACTGCCTCAAATTTTATATTTTTTTCTTTTGCTTGATTTTCCGTCAGTCCTGCCCATGCGATTTCAGGATCAGTAAATACGACGGCCGGAATAGCTTTTGGTTCAAATGCTACTTTATGGCCTGCAATGGCTTCTGCTGCAGTTCTGCCTTCATGCGATGCTTTATGAGCAAGCATCGGTTCGCCGACAATATCTCCGATTGCCCAGATATTAGGATCGGCTGTCTTCAGCTGTTCATTAACCTCAATCCAGCCTTTTGCATTGGTTTTTACTTTTGTATTTTCTAACCCGAGTCCTTCAGTATCCGGTTTTCTGCCGACTGACATTAAAACATATTCATATTCATGTTCTTCTGTTTTACCTTCCTTGTTCTGGATTTTAACCTTTATTCCTTCCTTAGTCTCCTTGATTTCAACAACTTTTGATTCGAGCATTATCTTATCAAAACTTTTTTCTAATCTTTTTGATAAGAAGTTAACGAGATCTCTGTCTGCACCGGGTAGAAGACCCGGCATCATTTCAACTACCGATACTTTAGTCCCAAGCGCCTGGTACACAGACCCGAGTTCCAGTCCGATATAACCTCCGCCGATTACAAGAAGGGATTTGGGTATGGCAGGAAGGTCGAGTGCGGTTGTTGAATTCAAAACTTTTTTGCTGCTTATGTTCAATGAAGGAATAGAAGCAATTATGGAGCCGGTTGCGATAATTGCTTTCTCAAATTTGTGTTCTTTTGATTTACCATCCGCTTCAATTTTCAAAGTCGAGGAATCGATAAAAGAAGCATTCCCCTGGATGTAATTAACCTTCCTTGCTTTCGCCAATTGACCGAGTCCGCTTACCTGTTTATCGACTACTTTATTCTTCCAGTCTCTTAGTTTATCAAGATTAATTTTAGGAGAATTAAATTCAACTCCCCAATCAGCGGCTTCTTTCGACTCGCTTATAAGTTTAGCAACATGAAGAAGCGCTTTGGACGGAATACATCCGCGGTAAAGACAAACGCCGCCGGGATTTTTTTCCCGGTCAATCAATGTAACTTCCATTCCAAGATCGGCTGCAAGGAACGCCGCAGCATAGCCGCCGGGTCCGCCGCCGATGACAGATAGTTTAATTTTTGAATTCAAAAAGGGCTCCGTTTTGATTAAGAGAAAGTCGCCGAAGGCGAACCTCGCCAAAGGCGGGATTAAGAGAAAGAGAAAGATTAGGAAAATGAGTAAATGGGAAGGAAGTTTTATTCATTGGATGCATAATTTTGATTTTCTTCATAAACTCTGTCTGAATTACTTTTAATTAAGCAACAATCATTGAGGCAATCTCTTTTAATTGTATTTTCCCTCTGCTTAATTCTTCTTCATTTATCTTTTTCTCACGAAATAAAATGTCTAAACATCCGGCACATTCAAATGCCGACCTAATGAAACATCAATATCTGCATCTGTCTTTAAGCGAAAATTTACCATTTCCTTCTGCTAGATTTAGAACAATTGAATTAGAGGCTCTTTCCAACTGCCCTTTAATATCCATACTATAATGGACTCTGGATTTTATTGGTATTGTCCATTCAGCAAAATCCAAGGCTGCCTGGTAAGCTTTTAATTTTTCGTGATCAAAATAAACTTCCATTCATTCTCCTTCTCTTTCTCTTAATCTCTTACCCTTCCACCAGCAGTTTCATCGGTTGCTCCAATGCTTCGCAGACCCACCGCAGGAATCTTGCCGCATTGGCACCGTCGATTATTCTATGGTCGTAAGAAAGTGAAAGAGGGAGCATTAACCGCCGCTCAAGCCTTCCTTTTCTATTTTCATTATTCTCATTGACAAAAACAGGCTCATA
>DAISZW010000285.1:0-2983 GCA_036824595.1 Ignavibacteriaceae bacterium | reverse complement strand
CGCGAAATTATGGAACTGCAACCATACTGTGCACTCATCACTCTCGATTCCTCTGGTCTGCCGAATGTAAGAACCATGAATCCATATCCGCTTGGAGAGGATATGACCGTATGGATGGCAACAAACAGACGGAGCCGTAAAGCGAAAGAAATCATGAACAATCCCAGTGTCTGCTTATATTTTGCAGATCATAAAAATGGATCGGGTTATGTTGCCATTAATGGGAAAGCCATAATAATTGATGATAAGGATACACTGGTAAAGAAAAAAAGAGATTACTGGGAACAAGCTGTACCTGATTGGAAGAATGTTCTTGTTCTGATCAAAGTTATTCCTGAGAAATTAGAAGTAGTAAATTACAAAAGAGGATTATATGGCAATCCGGATACATGGAAATCACCCTTTATAGAATTTGAACATCCCCAAATAGAATAGGTGATTCGGTTCCTAGGTGCATGGAAAATGAAAAATAAAATCGTATCAAACATTATATCGGCAGCTTTAATTACTATGTTCAGAGAAGGTATCTATAAATTCATGGATGAAAATAAAAGACAATAAATTATCGAATAGTAATCTGGATTATCAAAATATCTCAGAGGGAAAAATTAAATGAATATTAATACAAATCAGGGAAAAACTAAAAATAGAATTAATCTTGCCTCAACAAATGCAATATTGATTTATTTATCTCTGTTCAAACTTATTTTATTAATAATATTTTCCGGCAACTATGGTTTATTTAGAGACGAATATTACTATGTGGAAGTTTCAAAACATCTTGACTGGGGTTATGTCGATATGCAGCCTTTATCTGCTCTTATCCTTGCGGTTTCAAGAGCATTATTCGGCGATACAATCTTCGGTATAAGAATCTTTTCATACCTGGCCGGATCGGCAGTAGTTTTTATATCAGGTTTAATTGCACGCGAGATGAAAGGCAGCACGTTTGCACAAATCTTTACAGCCGTCCTTGTGATTTTTTCGGGAGTAATACTTGGGACAAGCAGTTATTTCTCAATGAACTCTTTTGATATTCTCCTTTCCGCTTTAATGTTTTATTTTCTTATTAAATTAATAAATACCGGCAATCCAAAACTTTGGTTGACTATAGGAATTTTATTCGGGCTTGGACTTCAAAACAAGCTGTCATTTTTATTTCTAGGTTTCGGACTGATCGCAGGTTTAATTTTAACCAAGCATAGAAATCAGCTTAAGACAAAAGAAATTTGGATCGGCGCGGCAATAGCATTCATTATATTCCTTCCGAACATTATCTGGCAGATAGCTAATAATTATCCGACGCTTGAGTTTATGCATAATGCATCAACCTTTAAAAACAGGCCGATGGGGATCATTGAATTCACCATAAAATCTTTAATGGAATTAAATCCGGGATATACTTTATTCCTTTTTACAGGAATCTATTTCCTTTTCTTCAACAAACAAGGTAAAGTCTTTAATATTATCGGCTGGATCTATGTTTCTGTATTCCTGGTTTTTGTTTTCTATAACGGCAAACCGTATTACATGGGCGTGCTGTTCCCCGTAATTCTTGCCGCAGGTGTTATTGGTGCCGATTATTTGATTGAAAGGTATATGCGTCCTTTTGTAAGGATTATTCTAATAATAATTATAATACCTTTCTTTTTTATAGTAACACCTTTTGCAATTCCTGTTCTTGATGTTGAATCCTTTATCAGCCTTACAGAAATGATGGGAATGAAACCTGAGAGCGATGAAAGATCCGAACTGGGAAAGCTTCCCCAATTTTACGCGGACAGGTTCGGGTGGGAAGAGATGGTACAGAAGGTAGCTTCGGCTTATAACAAACTTCCGGAAAAGGAAAAAAAGGAAACCTTGATATTCGGACAGAACTACGGTGAAGCAGGTGCTGTAAATTTCTATAGGAAGAAATACAATCTGCCCCAGGCTATTTCCTCGCACAATAATTACTGGATATGGGGTTACCCCAAAAATTATAAAGGGAATATCTTAATTGTTATCGGTTCTAATTATGAAGATAACAGTGAATTTTTTGAAGATGTTAAGCTTGTTGAAAGCCATTTAAACAAGTACGGAATGTCTTACGAGAATGTGGATATTTTTATCTGCAGAAAACCTAAAAGGCCTATAAATGAAATTTGGGGGAAAATCAAATTTTTTATTTAACAGAATTTGGAATTTTTCAGATCATGCATGAAAAAATTCGAAATATAATTAGGGAATTACATAATTTTGGCAGTAATAATTGCTTTTCACATGAAATCTTAAGCCGGGATGAAATTCTGAAATATCTAAGAAAAGAAAAAGAATAATTTTCAATGATCCTGAAGAACAAGAGGTACTTCTTAATGAATAAATTTCAAGAACTGCTTTTAGCCGGCATCATATTTCTATTTATTGCTGTACCGGTAAATTCCCAAACAAATAATGATCAAAAAGAAATTCATGTTTGGGAAATGAAAGAAATAAAATTTAAAGCACAGAAAACCTATAAGAATTACTATACCGATGTTGAATGCTGGGTTGAACTAAAAGGGCCTGATTTTTCAAAAAAAGTTTACGGCTTCTGGGATGGCGGGAATAATTTTATAATCCGGATTACTGCAATAAAGCCAGGAAAGTGGGAATGGAGGAGCGGTTCGAATCAGCCGGATGATAAAGGTCTAAACAATATAGCAGGAGAATTTACTGCGGTCGAATGGACTGAAGAAGAGAAGGACCAGAACCCAAACAGACGCGGTTTCCTTCGTCCAACTCCAAATGGGCATGCACTTCAATACGCTGACGGAACTCCCTTTTTCATGGTTGGAGATACATGGCTGGCTGGTGCTACGTGGCGTCTCCCTTTTAGAAATGCTGCCGTTACTGAAAATTATGAACCCGGACCGGGAATAGGTTTCGAAGATGCGGTAATATACAGGAAAAAACAAGGTTTCAATTCCATAAGTATGATTGCCTCTTTTCCAAACTGGGAATC
>DAISZW010000284.1:0-2984 GCA_036824595.1 Ignavibacteriaceae bacterium | reverse complement strand
ATAATAGGCCGGGCCGAAAAATCTTTCAAAAGTTCTTACGGACTGCTCATCGGTTTTTGTTTTTATTTCAACATCATGATTGCCAAGCACCTGGAAGAATGGAATTCCTACTTTGCGGATCCCGTCTTCATAATCCGGGAATAACTCTAGGTTATCGAACATTAAATCGCCGCACGAAACTCCAAACGGGTTTGGAATTTCTTTTACAGTCTGCTGAATATCGGGTATAGTATCACTGTGAAACAGATTCATATCTTCCTTATCCAGTGTCTGCGGATCTGCAAGAAGGAGGAAGGAATGTTCGTTATCGTCCGTTTCATTTTTTTTGATTTCGAATTCGGTGAACATTTCTCCGTTTTTATCGGGACTTATCTTCCTATAAAAATCCGCAGTGCTTTTAACCGAAGTGTTAATTTTACAACCTGGAGGCACCGATAAAAAAACAAATTTTTCTTCGCTGCCGGATAAGATTTCGAACTCAATTGCTGTCTGTTTTTACGATTGAAACTCCATCAGATATTAGCGCGTTTGAAATTCCCTTCCCGGAACTTTTTACTCTTCCCTTAATCCTGACAGGTATTATGGAGTGATTAATTTTTCGGAATTATAATTTTGCTGTATGGATCGGCCAATATCTTCCCGGCGAGTATAATAGAGAAAGGGCAGCTCCTCCTTTTTTAAGGAAATCTCTTCTTGTTCCCATTCTAAGTCTCCAATTGTTTGATTATAACAATATAAAAAATTTACGGGTACTAAGTATGTGAGCGGTGATTAAGAAATGAAAATCTAAATGAGGTGAATTATTGTTTGAAATGTTTAGAAATAGAGGTGCCGTAATATTTCCGGCACCTTTAAAAATTTTTTACAGCTACCAGGCATAGCCGATATCAAAACGGAGCAGGGGAGCAGTGCCGTCATAGCTTCCGAAATCATCATTGTCATCGGAGACCGAACCAAAATAGTAATCGATTCCAATACCTAAACCCATTGCAAAATCGGTTCCCGGGAACCACTGCCAGCCCACTAAAAATCCTGCTGAAAATGGAGAAGATTCAACATTTCCTGCTTCAAGGTGATTATACGAAATATTCGGTGCAAAATAGAAACCGTTAAGATTTTTTCCTTTTGGATATAATCTTACTTCAGCATTAAATCCATATCCGCTTAATCCCGACAATGTGGGAATTTGAAATCCGCCTCCAAAAGCTGTATGATCGGAAATTTTATGGAAATAGGAGATGTTATAAAATAAGAAAAATTTTAACGGATTAATTACAATCATTTCCGATCTTGGTGTGATATCTTCCTCGGTAGAAATAATTTCGGATTCTGTTACAACTGTGTCCCCTTCAGAAACAGTAACGGTTTTTTTCTTTTCTTCTGTTTTTGTTTGAGCTGTAGTTGCAGATATTGAAAAAAGAGTGATTAGAACAATTATAAAGTATTTCATTTTTGTCTTCCCTTTTAATTTTTTATTTTGAGCTGCTTGTTAACTTCAACATTGGTGCCATTTTTAATGCACTAAAAATGATATTTTTAAATTCTTTTAATAATGTAAAACTTCAATATTCCAGGCTTAATTTAAAAAAAGCTACGTTCCGTGTACTATTGTATATTCAACGGTAGTTGATCGTTAGTTGATTATTTCTTTAATCTTTTTTGCCGAATCCGATGCTTTCAGCTTGTCTGCAGAAATTGAAATAATTATAAAGTCCATCACCCGGGTTATTAGAAAATATTTCCCCTCCTGATCCTTAAAAATATATGATGGATCTTCTTTTTCGATAAGTTCATAATTTTGTTTATTTTTTGAATTATTTATCAATAACAATAAGTTCGTGCTGCATTCTTCTTCCGATTTGTACATGAGTATAATACTTATGCTGTTCTCATCTTTGATGCAGATTCCTTCCTTAACTCTAAAGCCTTTTCCGAAATCAATGCTGCGGAGATTATATAACCCTAAGTTTCCTTTTATATAAGCGGCTCTAGAATATTTTAATGGAATAAATTTATTTACAAGGACCGGCTTTCCCGACGGCGTGATAATTTTCCCAATTTTTTCTGCGATGGAAATTAAGCCTGTTTGAATTTCCAGTGAAGATTCATTTCCGGTGAGACTAACATAATAGTTTCCTTTTTGGAATAAGAAAAATTCATCCCCCGCATATGCATCGCTGTTAAACTTTACAGGTTTCCCTGTATTAAATGTAAATAAAGAAAATATTCCGAAAGCCGCTGAAGAATCATTCATCTCGTAAATTTCTACTGAAATGATCTTCTCATTTGAATTAATATATTTCTGAGTTAAAACCTTCTTGAAACCATATTCGTGAAATATATCTGCGCCGCCGTTTATCAATCTGTAAAGATCTTCCCCAATGTAGACTACAGGACTGTCCGGTGCATTCCATCCTTCAACTGAATCGGGAAGCGTTGGTGAGAAATTTTGTGCGTAAACAATTGCACTGAATATAAGGGAATATAGAAAAACCTTTTTCATAACATGTATCTCATGAAGAAGCTTTCTGGGTCTGCAATCTCTTACGAAACAATTTCTTTAATCTTTACCTTCTTCAGGTTTATTTCTCCCATGCCGTATTCTGCGGCCATTTTGATCGGTAAAATTTCTTCAGGCTTATAACCGAGTATTTGTGCTCCATATGCATCGATTGCAACCCTGTCGGTTCCTGCAACCACTTTTTTTGCTCTGGCAATTTCACCGGGGCCAAACGGTCCGTTCGTCGTGATGTATTCTGTGGCATCGCAAATGCAAAGGGCCGGTTTCCTTAAAAGATTTACGTCTGCAATGCATTGGGAAAGAAATGCTGCGTCGGAATACCAGTCACCTGCATTCGATCCGAAATGGAAATACCTGTTTGTAGAATAAGAAGTTAATCCCATGAGGTTTTTAAGATTACCTGTCTTTCTGATTCCTTCATGTTCTTTAAAGATTGGAATATTTATAAATGCATCGCAATCCA
>DAISZW010000020.1:0-29775 GCA_036824595.1 Ignavibacteriaceae bacterium | reverse complement strand
GATAAAAATATGCCCGGATCGATTATGGCAATGGCGCGTATTAACAGACCGAGTTTAATGATTTACGGCGGGACAATAAGAGCGGGACATCTAAATTCACAAAAGCTGGATATAGTTTCCGCATTTGAAGCCTATGGTAAATATCTCTCCAGTGAATTTACTGAAAATGATATGAAGAATGTTATAAAAAATGCATGCCCTGGCGCCGGTGCTTGCGGCGGTATGTATACAGCAAACACTATGGCCGCTGCAATTGAAACACTCGGAATGAGCCTTCCCTATAGTTCTTCAGCTCCTGCAAATGATATAACGAAAATTAAAGAGTGCCATACAGCCGGAAAAGCTATCTTAAATCTTCTTGAGAAGGATATAAAACCAAGAGATATTTTAACCAGGGAAGCTTTTGAAAATGCAATAACAATTACAATTGCCTTAGGAGGCTCGACAAATGCGGTAATGCACCTTGTAGCAATGGCAAAAGCAGCCGGCGTTCAGCTCAGCATTAATGACTTTCAGAAAATATCCGATAAAACTCCTTATATAGCCGATTTAAAACCGAGCGGCAAATTTGTCATGGAAGATCTGCATAATGTGGGGGGAGTGCCTGCAGTACAAAAGCTTTTATTAAAGGAAGGCTTGCTAAACGGAAAATGCCTTACTGTTACAGGGAAATCTTTGGAAGAGAATCTGGGAGAGCTGCCGGAGTTTAATTCTGATCAGAAAATAATTTTTCCGTTGAATAATCCGATAAAAAAAACAGGTCATCTTAGAATATTGTATGGAAATCTTGCTTCCGAAGGTGCGGTAGCTAAAATTACGGGAAAAGAAGGTTTACGGTTTTCCGGTCCTGCAAAGGTTTTTAATTCCGAAGAAGAGTGCCTAGTGGCAATTGAAAAAGATAAAATAAGTGATGGAGATGTAATTGTAATCCGTTACGAAGGTCCTAAAGGAGGGCCCGGAATGAGAGAAATGCTTACAATTACTTCCACAATTATGGGTAAAGGATTAGGAAGCAGCGTGGCTTTAATTACCGACGGCAGATTCTCAGGAGGTACCCATGGTTTTGTAGTGGGACATATAACCCCTGAAGCTCAGAGCGGAGGAGTTATAGCACTTGTTGAGAACGGAGATATTATTATAATAGATGCCGAAAAAAATATTCTTTCTCTGGAAGTCGATAATGAGATATTAAATAAACGGAAACAAAAATGGGTTCAGCCGGATTATAAATTTAAAACCGGAATACTTTATAAGTATGCCAAGACAGTATCTTCCGCATCAGAGGGATGTGTAACAGATGAATTTTATAAATAAATGAGAGTGTTATGAAATCACCCCGATATATGATTTTGTTTTTTGGTTGGATTTTATTTTCTTCATACATAATTCCAAAAGAGGCAGAGGAATACTTAAAGGCAGGGGATGACCTCTATAAAAAATTTGATATTCTTAATGCAGCCCGCAACTATGAAAAGGCTTTTAAAATCGATCCCGATAATTATAACGTAATGGTTAAGCTTGTACGGATATATAACGATATCGGTGAGGATTTTTATGAAAAGCGGAATATGGAAAAATCCGAAAAATATATAAAAGAAGCTGTAAAGATGGCGGAATTGTTTCAACAGAAATATCCCGACAGTGCCGATGCATATGCATATATTGCTATGTCGTACGGGAATCTTGCTTTGCATGAAGGCGGTAAGGAAAAAGTGAAGCTGGCAAAAAAGATCGAAGAAAACGCTAAAATATCTATTGAAAAGGATCCAGGCAAATATCTCCCTTATATTATTCTCGGAATTTATTACAGGCAGATTTCAAATTTAAGCTGGATTGAAAGGCTTTTTGCAAATGCATTTTACGGAGATGTCCCGGATGGATCCTATGAACAATCGCTGGAAATGTTCCAGAAAGTGCTGCAGCTTTCCCCCGGAATGATAACAGCTACTTTTCAGATGGCGCAGGTTTACAGGGATTTGGATAATGAAGAAATGGAAGAAAAGCTTCTTAAAAAAGTTCTGACTTTGCCGATACGGGATTTCAGAGATAAATATTCGATAAAAAAATCGAAAATAAGGCTGGAAGAACTGCAGGGATAAGTTAAGATTGCAGAACGTTTTTCCTTCCTAATAAATCCAAAGAAAAATAATTTTTTCATCAAATCCAACCGTTTTTAAATTCAATGGATCAAATTAAAAAGGATTTTTACCTCCTTTTCGGCGGCCGTTCATTACGAATGTTCGCGTATGGTTCTTTATCTGTCGTCCTGATTTTATATTTATCGGAGATCGGGTTAAGTGACTACCAAATAGGTTTGCTTCTTACATTCACCTTGATCGGGGATTCTGTCATTTCATTTTGGATTACAATTCATGCGGATCTTTTAGGCAGGCGAAGAATGTTAATAGCTGGAGCGGTTTTAATGATATTTGGAGGATTAACATTCCTGCTGACAAAAAATTATTTAATTTTAACAGCTGCAGCGATAATAGGTGTTATAAGTCCAAGCGGAAAAGAAATAGGCCCCTTTCTTTCTATTGAACAAGCCGGATTAACACAACTCCTTGAATATAAAAATTTTATAAAGGTTTTTGCATGGTATAATCTGGCAGGTTCATTTGCTGCCGCATTTGGAGCTCTATCTGCCGGATGGCTGGCGGAATTCCTTCAGGCAGCGGAATTTAATAAGGAAAATTCGTATAAAGTAATTTTGGCATGCTATGTCTTTGCAGGAATTCTTTTATCAATTATATTCATTTTTTTATCAGCTAACGTAGAGCATAGTGAAGGGTCAAGAGTACAGCCTGAGAAAAAAATGTTTGGGCTGCACAAATCAAAAAAGGTAGTAATAAAATTAAGTACCCTATTTGCATTGGATTCCTTCGCCGGAGGATTAATTATCCAAAGCATAATTGCTTATTGGTTTTATTTAAAATTTAATGCTGAACTAAGCACGTTAGGTACTATCTTTTTTGCGGTAAATATTATAGCGGGAATATCTGCATTATTTGCGGCAAGAATAGCAAAAAAAATAGGGCTTCTAAATACTATGGTTTTTACACATCTTCCGTCAAATATTTTACTAATTATTATACCGCTGATGCCTTCATTGGAATCTGCTGTAACTCTGCTTCTTCTGCGCTTTAGTATTTCACAAATGGATGTGCCTACAAGACAGGCTTATACGATGGGAGTAGTTTCTCCTGATGAAAGATCTGCGGCATCCGGTATAACAACAATTACCCGTTCAATAGGAGCATCAATCTCACCCTCGCTCAGCGGAATATTTCTTGCTAACCCTGTTCTTATCAGTTTTCCTTTTTTTATTGCCGGGGGTCTTAAAATTATTTATGATCTCTGGCTGTATTTCGGCTTAAGAAAGATAAATATGCACGAACAATCCTAAAGCCATATTGAAACCGGGTAAATCGATTATTCCTTTTTGCTCCTCCTGTATTCCAGCATCCCGCCGATAACATTTTTTGCATTGAAGCCGTTTTTGTTAAGGATTTTTGTTCCTCTATCAGAACGGGCTCCTGATCTGCAGACAACGGCTATTTCTTTATCTCTATACTTTTCTAATTCATTAATTCTATTCTCAAGCTCCTGGATAGGAATATTAATCACCCCGTTCATCTTGCCAAGGGGGCCGACTAGCTCTTCCGGAGTCCGGACATCCAATATAATCGTATTCGATCCTTCTGCTAATTTTGTTTTTAGCTCATCTACAGTCATAGAATCCCTTTGCTCTTGTTGAGTGCAGCTTAATGCAAACGCCGTTAAAACCACTGAAAAAAATAAAATTTTAAACATAACTTATTCTCTCTAATTATCCATTCCGCATAAACCGGATGCACATCCGCCCGAGTAATTATTATTGAACTGACAATTCCCTGAACTGCAGCTTTCTCCAGAGAAATTCGAGACATTACCTGATGATGTGCTGAATGCCGAAAGTAATTTTTTAATATTTAAAGAATTGCAGTTCGGGCATACAACCTGTTCAGGATTCAAGCTTGATTTGTGCAGCACTTCAAACTTTGTATCGCATTTTGTACATCTGTATTCAAATACGGGCATCTATTTTTCCTCCAATTAATTTAAATTTATTCAACCGAAATCTCTGTTTCCATAGTCACTTTGGATTTAATAGAGTTTGAGATTAAACAGGCATTTTTTGCCTTTTCAATTATTCTTCCCGCTCGTTCTCTATCTTTTTCGTCAGCTATTATAATTTTAGGCTTCAATTCAATTTCCGTAAACAAATACCCGCCGTCGGTTTTTTCCACTTTACCCGATGCATCGCTTGTAAATGATTTGAATTTTAAATTGGAATTTTCTGCAATTGCAAGGAAAGTAGTCATTAAACAGATATTTACGGAAGCAGTAAAAAGATGTTCGGGGGACCAGATATTTGGTACTCCTTTAGGAAAATCGGGCGGAGTTGCAACTGTAATCGATTCCATTCCTTCGGATGTTAATTCTCCGATCCTTCCTTCTTTCCATTCAACTTTTGTGTTGTAGAAATACAAGTTTTCCATATAATTTAATTTTTATTTATTTCCTTCATCCAGACCCAGGAAACTCATCAGCCGTTCGTGAGCTTCTTTAGGGAGTTCAATATTATACTTCTGATAGCACTCAATTGTCAGTTCAACGGATTTAAAATATTCCTGACATGAAGAACAACTATCAAGGTGTTCTTTGATTTCTCTGCATCTTTCGGAATTCAGTCCCTCCCGCAGGTTTTCGCAGATATGATGCATAACATCTTTACATGTAACTTGTTTTTTTTTCATGATCTTAATTCCGCGGCTATTTGTTTTCTTAAAAAAGCTCTTGCTCTATGAAGTCTAGATTTTACTGCAGGGACCGATAATTCAGTAATTGCTCCCGTCTCTTCTGTCGACAACCCTTCAACATCACGCAGTAAAAAAACTATCCTGTATTCCGGCGATAACTTTTGAATAGCTTTGTCCATGATTTGCCTTGTTTCGTTATTCTCAACAGATAAATAAGGGATAGCGGTTTTGTCGGTTGTGTATTCATCCTCAATAAAGTCATCATCGTCAATCGAAACAAATTGATGCCTTTTTTTCCTGTGCTCCATTAAGCAGTGATTTGCTACTATCCTGTAAAGCCATGTAGAAAGCTTGGATTTTGCATCAAACTGGTGAAGCGATTTTATCATGCTGTAAAAAGTTTCCTGCATTATATTTTCTGCTCTTTCGGGATTCCTGCAGATCTTAAATGCAAAATTATATATCGTTTTTTCGTATTTCTTAACAAGTTCGGCTAATGCCTTTTTATCGCCGGCTTGTGCAGCTTCAATTAATTCTTTTTCGTCCATTTGATGCAGTATCCCGGATTTAGGTTCACTTCAGATGCAGTTTATAAAAATTTTTGCAATAAGTTTTCTATTTCTTTAATATTCATTATAATTACATCCGGTGAATAAATAAAACTTATTGCCGCATGCAAAATAAAACTTTTGAAGGGATAAAAGAAAATAAATTATTTACATGGATTGATCCTGATTTTATAAGCAGACTAAAATTCGACCATAAAAAATTTTTTGTATATAAGGCAGGATGCATAATATACAGGATTAATGATGAAAGCGATCTGCTGTATCTTGTGGTAGAGGGCGAAGTTAAGATAAAGAATTATCATTACGAAAAATCCGGCAGCGCCGGATCAGTTATCATAAAGATTAAAAACGATTTTTTTGGGGAAAAAGAGATAATCTACCGGACTCCCCGGGCTTCAGTTGCAATTGCAAACAGCGACTGTACTTTGTACGGGTTGAGTATAAATGATCTCCCTAAATACCTTATCAGGAAACTATATTATTTAAATAACGCAGCATTTCCTGAGCAGGAGTACCTGCCTAAGGAGACAAAAACTTTTCTTGAATACCCGGAAGAAGATAAAACAAAGGGAAAGAACCATTTTTCACGGGTAAAGGCTCCCGGGAAAATGAATTATTATAGGGAACTGCAGACACCTCCGTTTCAAGATACTTTCATTAATGAAGAAAAATTTACCGCCTTCGAAAATAAAATAGATTTTTTTCAGGACCTGAAATCTGAAAACGCGGTCCGGCATGAATATGAAAAACCGGGCGAACTAACCGGCTCGATGATAAAGGAGGAATATAATCAAGAAAATGATGTTCTTGAGTTAAAAAAAGTTTCTGAAAGTAAATTTTCCCCATCCAAAACCCCGCAAGAAGAATTGCAGCCTGAAATAAAAAGATTAGCGGCGGCAATTAATAATGTCAGCTTTTCCGATAAAAAAATTAATTCTGTCTTAATTGAATTAGCAAATTTAATGGATTGTGAAAAATGTGAACTATTCATTGCCGATACTGCAAATAATGAATTGAAAAGATGGAGCCATTTAAGAAGCCGCGAGGTAAAATTTAAAATTGGCCTTGGTGTAACGGGCATAGCAGCCGAAAGAAAGGAAATTATTCTTTCAAAGGATGTAAAATATGATCAGAGATTTATCCGGGAATATGAAGGAGCAGAAGGAACCGATATAAAATCGATGCTCTGCTTTCCCTTGATAAATCGGGAAAATAATCTTGCAGCCGTTCTCCAGTTTATCAACAGCGTTAAAGGAGAATTTACGGAATGCGAGAAAAAATATCTGGAATTGTTCTCCTCCTTCTTTTTATCATTTATTGAAAGTGAAATAAATCGGGATACAGCGGAAGCAAATAAATTTTTTACTTTAAGAAAAACTGCAGCAAATATTAAAGAAAATCTGAGCGGTACTATCCAATCCATAAAAAGTTATTCTGATCTGCTTTGTAAATTGAATTTAAGCCCTGAAGCGAATAAGATTGCGGAAACCATCCGCACTCAAGCAGAATGTACTGAAGAATATATTTTAACTCTTGCCGAATATGCCGACGGAAATATTTCCTGCCATGTGGAGAAAACCGATATCGCGGATGTCCTGAATAATTCCTTAAAGTCGCTGGCAGAATTTGCCGATACTAAAAATATAAAGCTGTTCAAAAAATTCAATGCTAATGCATCGGTTTTTGTAGATAAGAAGAAATTTCATCAAGCATGTTTCTATGTTATCAATAATTTCTGCCAAGCGATGCCCTTTGGGGGGAAAATCTATGTTAAAACCGGGATCGAAGAGGGAATGATAAGGATAGAATTTAAAGATTCCGGCACCGGAATTCCTGGAGATATCAAAGAGAAAATGTTTAATCCTTTTATCACCTCAGACGAATATAACCGGGTTGAGATAGGGCTGGCGATTACAGAAGAAATTATAACCAAACTCGGAGGATTTATTGAAGCATTGAATAATCCGGGTGAAGGAGCTTCGGTAACAATTTCTCTCCCGGTCTGTGTAGAATTGATTAATTAAATCCAGCGGATAAAAAAATTTATCTATGCCTTCCAAACTCATCGTAATTCTTGGCCCGACTGCCACAGGTAAGACCAAATTATCCGCACTCTTAGCGTATGAATTCCATGGCGAAATAATATCCGCTGATTCTCGCCAGGTTTATAAAGGGATGGATATTGGTACCGGGAAGGATCTAAAAGATTTTTTCGTTGAAAATAAAAAAATAGAATCTCATTTAATCGATATTGTGGAACCTTCCGAAGAATTTAACCTTTATTTGTTTATTAAATATTTTAACCGGGCATTCAATGAAATTACCGGAAGAGGGAAACTTCCATTCCTCGTTGGAGGTACAGGATTATATATTAATTCCGTTCTCAGGCAGTACAGACTTAAACAAGCTGATTTTTCATCAATGAAAAAAAAAGATCTTGAAGCTCTCCCCATAGCCGTACTGCGAAATATTCTCTTAAACTTAAAAAGTAAAATCCATAATACTACCGATCTGCTCGATAAGGACAGAATAATTAAGGCAATATTAATTGAAATATCGGAAGAAGAAAGTTTATCCGTGGAAAAGGAAATTTCTCCTTTTGTAATAGGAATTAACCTAAGCAGGGAGGAAATAAAAAAGAGGATTACAGAAAGACTGCAGAGAAGATTTAATGAAGGAATGATAGATGAAGTGAAAAAGTTGATCGAAAAAGGAATCACCGTAGAAAGATTATATTCTTTCGGATTGGAGTATAAGCTGATAACAAAATATTTACAAAACGAACTAAGTTACCAGGAAATGTTTGAAAAATTGAACGGCCAAATCCATAGTTTTGCAAAAAGGCAGATGACCTGGTTTCGTAAAATGCAGAAGGAAGGGATGGAAATAAACTGGATAGAAGGTCCTGATTTTGAATCGGCCAGGATGCTGATAGAGAATTATTTAAAAGGGAATAAATCGTAATCATGACTGAAAAGATTCCTGGCCAGGTTAAAAAATATTTGGAAAAGTATTCCTTACGTAAGTGGACGCTTGATTCAGACAAAAAAATTAATGTAACTGCCGCTGTAGTTATCCCCGCCATCAAAGAATATGAAAATATAAAAAAACTATTAGATTCTCTTTTGGAAAACGATACTGGATATCTTGAACGTACTTTAATAATCTTTGTCGTAAACAATTTTGCTTCTTCCAGTTACCAGATTAAGGAAGAAAACAGAGAGACAATTAGTTACATCCGTTCAAAAATGCAGGATAAGAATATCAATGTTGGATTAGTTGATGCATCCTCTGGAGGAAAAGAAATGCCTGAAAAGGATGGCGGAGTCGGATTTGCCCGCAAAATCGGAATGGACCTGGCGCTTTCGGCATTCGATTATTCGCTTCAAGCAAAAAAAATTTTAGTAAGCCTTGATGCAGATTGTACAATTGAAAATAATTACCTCTCTCAAATATTTAAGTATTTTAACGGTAATAATCCTCCGGCTGCAGTTTTAAGATACCGTCATGATCTTTCGGGGAATAATGAACAAACGGCGGCTATTATTTTCTATGAAACATTTTTGAGATACTATGTGCTGGGCTTAAGGTTAGCCGGTTCAAAGTATTCGTTTCATACAATCGGCTCAACTATGGCATGCGATTATGAAAGCTATATTAAAGTTGAAGGAATGAACAAAAGAAAAGCTGCCGAAGATTTTTATTTCCTTCAGAAACTTGCTAAAAATGCGGAGATCGGAAGAATTTATTCTACTACTGTTTATCCTGCTTCCAGGGCTTCATGGCGTGTACCTTTCGGCACCGGTGTGAAAGTCTCACAATTTAAATCCGCTGAGGAAAGCTATGTTCTCTATAATCCAATTTTGTTCCGCATATTGAAAGATTGGCTTTTTATTTTCCATAACAATAAATTACAGGATTCAGATCAGTATCTCAAATCTGCAGCGGAAGTTAGTCCGCAATTATTCGATTTCCTGGTGCAGCAGAATTTTAAAAAAGATTTTACAAATGTTTTAAAAAATTCCACGACTGACATTCAGCTTGAAAGACAAAAATTAAGATGGTTTGACGGCTTTAGAACTTTGAAGCTGATTCATTATTTGAGGGACACAGCGTACCCGATGATCAATATGTTTGAAGCCCTGGATATTTTCTTGAATTGGATAAAAAGTAATAATAAACCTGAGTATTCCCGGCGGAAGGTTCCTCCGCTCGATATTCAAAAGGAGTATCTGGAGATATTAAGAAATTTAGATGATAAAGGTTTAAATTAACAGATATTAATTATGATAATAAAAACATCTCAGGACGAAATACAAAATTATCTTACCGATGCCTCGAATTATTCAGGGTTCTGCGATGCAGTTTACATCCCTGAAAATGTTAAAGAGATTGCAGAGCTCCTTAAAGATAACGATAATAAAAAAATTCCGGTTACCATTTCCGGGAATGGAACCGGTCTGACAGGGGCACGTGTTCCCGAAGGCGGTATAGTTTTATCAACCGAAAGATTAAATAAAATTCTTGAAATAAATGTATCTGAGAAATATGCAGCAGTTGAACCGGGAGTAATTCTTTCCGATTTTCAAAGTATAGTAAATTCTAAAGGCCTTTTATATCCTCCTGACCCGACCGAAAGAAATTGCTACATCGGTGGAACTGTTGCAACAAATGCATCCGGTGAAAAAACATTTAAATACGGACCTACACGCGATTATGTGCTGGAGCTCGAACTAATTTTTGCAAACGGCCATCTGCTGAAGCTCCAAAGAGGAAAACAAAAGGCCGAAGGATTAAATCTGAAATTAAAAACGGAAGAGGGACAGGAATATGATATGACCATTCCGGATTATATCATGCCTCATATAAAAAATGCTTCCGGGTATTACTGCAAAAAAAATATGGATGCAATTGACCTCTTTATCGGGTCTGAAGGAACGTTAGGTGTTATTACAAAAATTAAGCTTAAGCTGATTGAATTACCTGAAAAAATAATTTCCTGCATTGCTTTTTTTCATAATGAAAATGATGCATTATTATTTGTCCGGGAAGCAAGAAATATTTCTGAAAATACCCGTTTAAGAAGCGATACCCGCTGTATTGATGCACTTGCTCTTGAGTTTTTCGATGAGAATTCTTTGAAATTTTTAACGGACGAATATCCGCAAATCCCCGATAATGCTAAATCTGCTGTCTGGTTCGAGCAGGAAGTTACAAAAGAAAATGAGGATTTTTTTCTCGAATCTTGGCTTGACTTGATTAAAGAATTCCGCGGCGATCAGGATGCTACCTGGCTTGCGGTATCGGATAACGATAAAAGGAATATTGAAAAATTCCGGCATTCAATTTCCGAAAAAGTTAATGAATACATATCGCAAAAAAATCTGCGGAAGCTGGGGACGGATGTTGCAGTACCTAATGAGCATTTTGAAGAGCTTTATTTTTATTCAAAAGCTGAGGCTGAGAAAAATAATTTAGAATATGTTACATACGGCCATTTTGGCAATTCGCATATGCACATGAATATTCTTCCAAAAAGCACCGATGAGTTTTTAACCGGTAAAGAGGTTTATTATAATATTTGTAAAAAGGCAATTGCACTTAACGGCACAATTTCCGCAGAACATGGGATTGGAAAAATTAAAAAGGATTTTTTCCGTGAAATGGTTGGAGAAGCAAATATCTCCAAGCTGCAGCAAATTAAAAAGATCCTCGATCCGGATTTAATTTTAGGCAGAGGAAATTTGTTTTGAGTTTTAAAATGGCGGCGGGATAAATTTAGTCCTTCTTAATCTTAAAAACTGTCTTATCTTTCAAATCTTTAAGCTGAATCCCAAGCATGCTCAATTCATCCCTTATCTGATCCGATAAAGAGTAATTCTTCTGTTTCTTGGCTTCATTCCGCAATTTGATTAATAATTCGATCAAACTGTTCTCAAGAACTCCGTCGTATTTTTTATTTCCTGAAGAGAAATCAACTATGCCTAGAACATTTCCCGCAGTCTTAGTTATAAATTCCCTTACTTTTAAATAAAATTCATTGCTGATGTTCTCAAGTTCTGTAATTGCTTTATTCACATCTTTAATAAAATCAAAGATTACCGCAACTGCCTGCGGTGAATTAAAATCATCATCCATTGAAGCTTCAAAATCTTCGTAGTACTTTAAAAACTTAAATTCCGGAATAAAACTATTTTTATTCTCCTTCTTTAATTCTTCATCAATCTTTTCAATAAGATTAGTTAATTTTTCAAGTCCTTTTTTAGCTGAATTAAGAAGTTCATCGCTGAAATTAAGAGGACCTCTGTAATGTGTCTGAGAAAAAAGCAGCCTTATTGTTTCGGCAGAATATTGCTTTAATATTTCCCTTGCAGTAAAAAAATTTCCAAGGGATTTGGACATCTTTTCCTGGTTTATATTCAGGAATCCGAAATGAATCCAGTACTTGACAAAAGGTTTTCCGTTTGCAGCCTCGCTCTGTGCAATTTCATTTTCATGGTGAGGAAAGATCAGGTCGTTTCCGCCGGCATGAATATCAAATGTTTCCCCAAGATGTTTGCAGCTCATTGCGGAACACTCGATATGCCAGCCGGGCCGTCCTTTACCCCACGGGCTTTCCCAGAAAGGCTCGCCGGGTTTTGCTTTTTTCCAGAGGGCAAAATCCAAGGGATTTTTCTTTTCTTCATTTACATCAACCCTTGCACCTGCTTCAAGCTCGTCCAGTTTTTTCCCGCTTAGCTTTCCGTAATTTTTAAACTTTGAAACATTGTAGAAAACATTCCCGTCCACATTATAAGCGAAACCTTTATCGATTAAGCTTTTAATAATTTCTACAATTTCATCAATGTGCTCGGTAGCCTTCGGATATAAATCCGCTTTTTTCATTTTCAGCTTTTGAATATCTTCGAAGAAAGCTTCGCTATAAAATTCCGCTACAGATTTTGCATCTCTCTTTTCCTCAATTGATTTTTTAATGATACGGTCGTCGATATCGGTAAGATTCATCAGGAATTTAACCGTAAAGCCTTTATACTCAAAATATCGTCTGATTATATCCGCCATAACAAACGTGCGGGCGTTGCCGATATGAAAGTAATCGTAAACCGTGGGACCGCAAATATAAAAATTTATTTGTGAAGGCTTAAGCGGAATAAATTCTTCTTTGCGTTTAGTCAGGGTATTATAAAGTGAAAGCATTATTAATTTACTTTAAAAATATAATTGCAATATAAAAAAAATTATTGGTATGAATTATTATAGAATTGATAGTGCATCCATCCTAATGTGCTAAAGTATAACCGAAAGAGTTGATATATTCCGGAGTAATCGGAAGATCAAAGGTTTCGGAGATATAAGTTCCGAAAATACCATATCCTCCGTTTATATTGGTAAAATCCGTTTCCGAAATTCTTACGCTGAATTCATCTTCAAATGTCTGCGAAGCTGCAGCATACATGCCCAGCATTGTATCGCACAATTTTATTTCAAGACAGGCGTTAAGAATATTTATCGATGATTTATCTGGAATTCCATCGGAAATCTGATTCATGGCAAGAGATAAAGCATAGTTTGTAACCTTGTATGTTCTTGTATTAATAAAGTAGGTGCCGTCTATTTTTTTGTATTTCACGGCAGTATCCTGACCTAAAATAAAGTACCTGATATATATGGATGGGATTAATAATAAAGAATCCCGCTGCCCTAATGTCCTCCATGTGTAGAAAACTGCATCATCAGCCGTTCCGGGGAGAGAGAGTTCTTCAGTTTCCAGCAGAATTGTAGAATATTGAGCTGACTTTGTTTCGGCATAAAGAGTAGTATAGTCAGGCAAAACGGCTTCAATTCTTATGTAAGTATTTTTAGGAAGAATAAAATTTTTCAAATAATAAACATAGCTTACATGTGTGTTTAGCTGATTAGAAATAACGGTATCCCTGAAAAACAGAGTGGTATCCGGAAGTATAAGTTTTATTTCTGCATCCTGAACATTTGCTTGGTTAAATTCATTTCCCGGCGGATAACTCCGTTTAATTGTTGCATATTGCACATCCTTATCGCTTCTTAAAACGCAGTTAAGGGAATACTGCTGATTGAAATCTCCAATGTAATCGATACTATTATCGCATGAAATCTGCAGAAAGGAAAAACACAGCAAAACTGCGAACAATAATCTCATATTTCTACTTTTATTGTTACCGAAGGCAAAAAGGGGAGCATATTAATTCTTTCACCGGTTTCCCGGTCAAAGTAAAAAAGATTCTCCCGGTTATACAAATTCAGCGCACTTATATCTATAGAAAGATTTAAATACTGCCAGGTGAATTTTTTTGACACACTTAAGTCAAGCCTGTGGTAATCCGGCGCTTTACCGGTATTCCTTCGATCAAGCAGAGTGAATCTTGAATAGTAATCCAGTATCGAATAATAATCCGGTGCATCATCGAAATGAAACTTCGGATAGTACCCGAGCAATTTTGTAAATGGAAATCCAGATTTGTAATTCCACATAACGCTGAATGACCATCCGTCTCCCATATTAGCCTGAAGCAGTAAATTCAGGGAATTGCGAATGTCGAACCTGGGAGAGTAAGTAATATTAAAAGCTGTATTCCTGACCCATGCAAGAGCATAAGTGGATGTAAAAATAATATTATTTAATGTAATCCGGTTAAATAATTCGGCCCCGTATGCACGGCTTACAGCAGATATCATGTCCGGATCGCTGGAAAATATCTTATTTTTGTTCAGCAGAGGCACATTAATCGTTTTTTTATAGTAACCTTCTAACTTCAGGTTTATAAACCGCGAAAGAATTAAATCGATACCTGCAGTGTAATTAAAAGATTTTGTTGTTCCGATATATTCCGGTATAATTAGCCACGGTTCAAAAATGCTGATCACTTCATCTTCATCTGTCAAAGTTGTAAGCGACTGATTAAAAACGCCTGCGGATACCTGGATTTTTACAGCAGGCGAGAGGTTATATGCTAAACTGAATCTTGGTTCGAATGGGAATGCATAATTATTATCCCGCGTTAGCTTTACCAGGTTTGCACGGGTTCCCAATTCAATTCCTAGATTCTCAAAACGGAAAAACTGATATTTTGCATAAATGCTCCAGTCGTTTGTTGTTTCCGCACGGCCGATGTTTCCTATTTCCCCGGAAAAATTTTGAAGATATAAATCTGTTCTGATATCGCTAATTTTTAAACCTACGCTGAGGATATCTTTGCTCTGATAAAAATATTTATAGTCCCCCTTAAATGTATGATCCTTCACTTCGTTCCTTTTCGGCTTAACCGAACTGAACTTAGGGTCGGCTTCTCCATAGAAATTACTTACCGAGTAGCTTAGTTCATAAAATAAAGGACTATCCGATACCTGGAAGTACCTTATTCCGTACACTCCGTTTTTCCAGTTATAATTTGCTCTAAACGGATCATCATCGGTAATATTATCGCCGCTAAAAAAACCATGGACAACAAACTTTGCATTTTCCCAAAACTCCTTGTCTGAATAATTGAATTTAAAAGACATATCGTAAAAGTCAACCGGCAGGTCTTTATCGTTATAGAATTTTTTCAGTACTTTATTCGAAATGCTTTTTCGACCTGTTATTATAAACGATCCATTGGGTATAGGGCCCTCAACCGCTGCTTTAGCTGTAAGAAGACCGGCAGCGGCGGAGGCGCCAACCCGGTTTTTATTTCCGTCTTTAGTAGTTAAATCTAAAACCGACGAGGTCCTGTCGGAATATTCTGTTGGGAAACCCCCTTTATAAAATTCGAGTGAATTTATCATTTCAGGGTCGACTATGCTGAACATACCGAGAGAATGAAAAGGATTATAGAGCACGGCGTTGTTCAGCAGAATCATATTTTGATTATTTGATCCGCCCCGAACAAAATAACTAGCCGAAATATCGCTGCTGAAAGTAACACCCGGTACATTCTGTATGGATCTCAAAATATCGGTTTCAATACCCTGCGGAATTGTTTCCAGCTCTTTAATCGTGGTTTTATACTTGCCAAGGTCGGATTTCTTTCTATCAACTCTCTCAGCAGTTTTTTCTATCGGTTGAATTTCAATAGTTACGGGAGCTAATTCAATATTTAATGCAGCGACTTCGCTTCCGGAGATTTTTGCCTCTATCTGCTTTGAGGCATAACCAACGTAGCTTACAATTATAGTATATGTACCTGGCGCAGGTAATGATGGAAATATATAATAACCTCTGTTATCCGTGGAGGTGCCCTCATTTAATTCCTTTATAAAAATGTTGCCATAGGGGAGAGCTTCTCCGGATAGAGAATCAGACAGAAAACCGCGCAGTATTCCTGTATTTTGAGTCTGAGCAGAAATTGAAAGAGTGAAAAGAATAAATAATAGGGGAAGATAATATAGATTATAAACTCTGAACATTTCCTCTTTCCAAAACAACGTAAATATGAAGAGAGTTTTTAGATATTTGAAAACTGCTTGAGCATATAAGCAACTTTGGATTCTAATATCGGAAGAAATATAATTAATGAAAAGGAAGAATAAAAAAAATATGATAAGTGTAATTCCGGTAATTATAACTTTTCAATTAGTATTTGCATATCCTCCGGAATTTCTGAATCAAAACGCATAAATTCTTTTTTTTCGGGATGGAAAAAACCGAGTGTCTTGGCATGAAGCGCCTGGCGCCGCATTATTTCCAGAAGATTTTCTACCCTGCTTTTTATTTTTGGAAGGTTTGTCCCGGCTAAAATTTTTCTTCCTCCGTATGTTGCATCCCCAAAAACAGGGTGCCCGATTGAAGCTAGATGTACCCTTATCTGATGAGTTCTCCCCGTTTTTAAATTTAGTTTCAATAACGAAGCGAAATCAAATTCCTTCAATACTTCATACATAGTTAACGCAGTTTTTCCTTCAGTTTTGCTAGAACTGAATTTCTTCCTGTCGGATTTGCTCCGGATAATATTTAATCCTATTTCCCCTTTTTTCTCCTTAAATATTCCCCAGGCAACGGCCCAGTATTCTCTTTCAATCGTATGTCTAGCAAACTGTTCGGAAAGCTTTGCATGGATCCAATCATCTTTTGCCGCAATAATAAGTCCGCTGGTGTCCTTATCTATTCTATGAACTATCCCCGGCCTTTCAAGCCGGTCCGGATTTTCCTGGTTTCTTTTGCTTAATTTTTTTGTATGATGAAGGAGTGCATTAACGAGTGTGCCGGTATAATTTGAATATGCAGGGTGAACGACCATTCCTGCAGGTTTATTAATTACAATCAGATATTCATCTTCAAAAATAATATCGAGAGGAATATCTTCCGGCTCAGCATATTCCGGCCTCGGCGAAACCGGTATATCTACTTCTATAATATCTTTGGATTGGACCTGGTAACTTGGTTTGACAAACTTCTTGTTAACGGTGACTAATTCTGCTTCAATTAATTTTTGAACTTTAGACCGGGTTGCATTTTCTATTGAGCCGGTTAGAAATAAATCGATCCGCTCTTTCTTTTTTCCTTCCGGAATCTCAAAGCGGTATTTCTTTTTTGTGATCATTCCATGTGAGGCTTAAGGGGATTATGGTAACTAAAACAAATTCAGTTTTGATCTTTTTTCAGATCTGAGTCTACCGATTTTTCGTCAGCTGGAGCCGGTTCCTGATAAACTTCTTCCGGAACTATTTTCTCCTGAGGTTCTTTCCTGTAGAAGAATAGTAAAATTAATATACCGATGGTTACAGCAGAATCTGCGATATTAAAAACCGGCCATCTATCGTAGCTTCTTCCGAAAATTGTAATGTCAAAGAAATCAAAATCGAGGAAATCCACAACCTTTCCGTAAAAAAAAGGAGCATAGTTGTAGATAACTCCGTAAAATAATCTGTCGATCAAATTTCCTATCGCTCCTCCCAAAATAAAGGCAAGAGCTATTCTAAGGCTCAGCGTCTGTTTTCTCGTATAATAGATATAAATTATCAAAGCGACGCTGGCAATTATCGAAAAAATAGAAATCCAGAATTTATAATCTATGCCGGGATCAAACCCGAAAGCCATTCCGGGATTTTCAACGAATGTTATTCTGAAAAAATCGCCGAGGATTTGTATCCTTTGCCCGGGATACATCCCCTTGTAAGTGATATCTAAAAAAGGAATTGCAAATCCCTTAATTAAAATTTTTGAAATCTGATCTAAGATTACTATAGATAAGGTAAAGAAGAGTACTCTCAAATCATTCCTCTCCCGGTGAACCGGCTAGATAATTATTCAGCGTGGATTCTAATTTAGTATCTTCTTTTCTTTCCCGGCCGTAGGAAATGAGCAGGAAGATAACACCGGCGGTAACGGCCATATCGGCTACATTAAAAATATAATTCCCCAAAATTTTATTAAAGACATAGAAATCAAAAAGCCGGATATTAATAAAATCTACCACTTTACCATGAAGGAGAGGTGCATAATTATAAATTATTCCATAAAAGGTTCTGTCGATTAAATTTCCCAGAGCTCCGCCCAATATTAATGCCGCAGAAAAACGTAAGCCTATATTCTTTTTCCGGATGATATAAAGGTAGGCGGATAATCCTATGCTTGCGGCAATTGTAAGAATTGTAATCAGCATTTTAAATTCTGCCCCGAAATCAATTCCGAATGCTATGCCGGGATTTTCAATAAAGGTAATATTAAGAAAATTTTCGATGAGCGTAATCTTTTGCCCTTGGTGCATTCCGGGAGCTTCAAAATTCAGAAAAGGAATGGAAAAGCCTTTTACAAACAACTTGGTAATTTGATCAAACAAAAGAACAGAAAAGGTTATGTACAGAACTTTCAAATTATTTCCGTTTATTAAAAACTGAATATATGAATAAGGATTCGCTAAATCTTATTTTTTTCCTGTCTCTGCTTCATTGGAAGACAGAGCTGGCTGTGAGGAACCGCTTCCAGCCTTTCTTTCGGTATTAAAGGGCAAGTTTCGCATAAATGCTGCGGGTCATCAATACACTCAATGCATATGCCGTATGTTCCGGCTTCAATTCTCTTAAGTGCGTCTTCAAGATATCCTAAGAACTTATTTTCCCGCTGTGCATATAAGAATGTTTTTTCTCTTTCCATTGCATCGGTTCCCTGCTCGGCCATGTGTAATGAATAAGGAGAATTCTCATTTATATATTCGCCGGTTGTAGGATCCAGCATCTGTTCTTTCAGGTTCTGTAGCTGTTCAATAATTTCATTCTGTTTCAGGATTATTATTTCCTTAAAATGATCTAAATCCTTTTTGCTGTATCCTTTTATGGATTCAATCTTTTTTGCGCGGATTTCCGGTGCTTCGGTTTTTTGTTCATGCTTTACACGTGCTGTTCTTGGTTTGACTTCCGGCTTTTTCTTTTCGGCAGTTTTATGGAGTACATGCTTTTTTAAAGTCTCCTTTTTTTCCCGTTTCTTGCCGGAAGGAAGTTTTTTTAAATTTTTGTTTTTGACTTTTTTTAAAGCAGCCTTAACGGTTTTTTTATCCTTTTTGGGGACGTTCTTTTTTTGTGCAGGTGCTTTAGTTTTTTTAGCGGTTTTAGCCATTATTTATCTCCTATCTACGACTTTATCTTTTCAATTTGAATTGAACAATCCAACTCGCCTATTTTCCAGTTTTGTTTAATTCCCCCGTTTACAATTTCAGTATTAATCATTTTTTCAGCAAGAGTTTCATTTGAAATATATTTTTCAAATTCATTTATTGCATTAATTAAATCCTTGCTCCCGGAATATTTTATTTCAATTCTGTCTGTTACTTCGAACCCGGCATCTTTTCTCATATTCTGAACTCTGTTCACAAATTCCCTTGCCAATCCTTCTTTAATTAATTTCTCATCGAGTGCGGTATCGATGGCAACCGTAACACCTTCCTGGCTTTCAACAACCCAACCCGATATTTCCGTACTTATTATTTCAACATCTTCCGGGCTTATAAGTAGTTTTTCCCCCTTCACTTCAATATACAGTTTTTCACCGCTTTCCAGTTTAGCGATATCCTCTTTGGTGAAGGACTTGATTGCATTGGCCGCTGCGTTAACATTCTTACCAAATTTTGGACCAATGGATTTAAAATTCGGTTTGGCTGATTTATTTACTATTTCGGAATCATCTTTAAGAACGACCAGCTCTTTAATATTTACTTCGTCAAGGATTACTTCCTTCATTTTACTTAAGGCTTCAGTTTTCGATTTATCAACTGCCACCATTATTTTTCTTAAAGGCTGCCTTACTTTTAAATTCGTCTTTGCCCTCATAGCTCTTGTAAGATAAACAACCCTTTGGGCAATTTCCATTTTTTCTTCCAGTTCTTTTTCCTTAAAAGATGATTCCGGGTAGAACGAAAGGTGCACCGACTCAAAACTCTCCAATTTTGTCACGGAATTAAGATCCTGGTAAATTTTTTCGGAAATGAAAGGAGCAAATGGAGATGTTAATTTAACAATTTTTATCAGGCATTCATACAATGTCTGGTAAGCGGAAAGCTTGTTTTCATTCATCTCCGATTTCCAGAATCTTCTGCGGCAACGTCTAACATACCAATTCGACAAGTGATCAATCGTGAAATCGGATACTGCTCTTGCTGCTTTTGTAGGATCGTAGTTATCCATTTGTTCACGGTATTCATCTACAAGAGAATCTATTTTGGATAAAATCCAACGGTCAATTTCCGGGCGTTTTTCATAAGGAATTAAATCTTCTTTATGCTCGAAGCCGTCGATATTCGCATAGAGAGCAAAGAACTGATAAGTATTCTGAAGAGTTCCGAAGAATTTCCGTTGGACTTCAATCAATCCCTCTTCGTCAAATAAAGTCGGACGCCACGGCGGGCTGTTGGTTACCAGGTACCATCTGGTTGTATCTGCACCGTATTGCATGAATAATTTAAACGGATCAACGGTATTGCCTTTTGATTTGGACATCTTTTGTCCGTTCTTATCGAGAATGAGTTCATTGACGATAATATTTTTAAAAGCGACATTGTCGAAAAGCATAGCCGCTATGGCGTGAAGAGTATAAAACCAGCCGCGTGTCTGGTCGATTCCTTCACATATGAAATCGGATGGGAATGCTTTTTTTTCAAACCATTCTTTATTTTCAAAAGGATAGTGATATTGTGCGAAAGGCATTGCGCCAGAATCAAACCAGACGTCAATTAATTCGGGAGTTCTTTTATAAATTTTCCCGTTCTTTTCGAAAAGAATTTTGTCAATAAAAGGTTTATGCAGATCTAAATTTTGAATCTTCTTAACCGAAACTCTTTTACCGTTCTCTTCAATAAATCCTTCCTCAAGTTCCTTAATAGAACCCACGGCAAACATGTCCCCATCATCATTCAGCCAAATAGGCAGCGGTGTAGCCCAGAAACGGTCGCGCGATAAAGCCCAGTCTTTATTTTCTTCCAGCCAGTTGCCGAATCTGCCGGAACCAACCTCAGGCGGCTGCCAATTAATTTGTTTATTCAGCTCGACCATTCGGTCTGCTATTGCAGTTGTTCTTATAAACCACGATTCTCTGGCATAATAAATTACTGGTACATCTTCATGGCGCCAGCTGAACGGATATGAATGCACAATAGTTTCTTTTTTGTACAGCTTTCCTTCATCTCTGAGCTTCTGGATAATTCCCTTGTCCGCATCTTTCACAAATTGTCCTGCAAAGTCGGTAATTGGCTCTGTAAATCTTCCGGAACGGGTAACAGGCTGAAGCATAGGAAGATTATATTTTTTTGAAATCTCATAGTCATCCTGTCCGAAAGCCGGTGCGATATGCACAACGCCCGAACCGTCTTCCGTACTTACAAATTCTCCGGTAATTATGTAGAAGGCTTTTTTATCAACTTTCAAATATTGAAACAATTGTTCATATTCTCTTCCCTCAAGTTTACGGCCTTCTATTTCTTCAATAATTTCGTATTCACCTTCAAGAACAGATAATCTCTCTTTTGCTAGAATAATCTTTTTATCTTTATGTCTTATTTTTACATAATTCACGTTAGAACCGACTGCCAGCGCAACATTGGAAATAAGCGTCCACGGGGTGGTTGTCCATACTAAAATATATTCATCATTATCTTTAAACTTAAATAAGACATAAACGGAAGGATCTTTTGTATCTCTGTAACCGAGTGCCAGTTCATGAGATGAAAGCACTGTTTCGGATTTTGGATCCTGTGGTACAATTTTGTAATCTTTAAAGATAAGCCCTTTGTCAAACAGGGTTTTTAATGCCCACCAAACCGATTCGATGTATTCATTTGTAAGAGTGATATATGCAGAATTAAGATCTATCCAGTAGCCCATTCTGCGGGTCATCTTTTCCCATTTATCCTTATAGACAAAAACGGAATCACGGCATGCCTGATTGAATTTATCAACACCGTAATCAAGTATTTCACTTTTATTTTTTATACCGATTTTCTTCTCTACTTCTATTTCCACCGGAAGCCCGTGTGTATCCCATCCTGCTTTTCTTTCAACCCTGAATCCCTGAAGAGTTTTATAACGGCAGATTAAATCCTTTAATGTTCTGGACATTACATGGTGAATACCGGGTAAACCATTTGCAGTAGGAGGGCCTTCGTAAAAAGTGAATGATTTTGATTCCGCTCTTGAAGAAATGCTTTTTTCGAATATTTTATTTTTTTCCCAAAACCCTAAAATTTCTTCTTCTATTTCCGGATAGATTATTTTATCTAAGTTCTGTTTATACATTACAATCAGCAAATATTATTGTTAACCATTGGGATAGATTCAATCACTCTCTTCGTACTTTTTAATTAATTCTTTTTCAATTTGAATAAATTCTTTCAATTCTTTTTCCAGTAATTCTTTGCGTAGCTTTATATTTTTTGTACTTATTTCAGCATCCTGAAGTAATTTTTGTGCTTTAACTTTGGCTTCCCGCAGCTCAAGTTCAGCCTCTTTTTTTGCGTCTTTTACGGTATCCTCGTATGTTTTCAGCCTTTCCTGGAGAATAAGATAATCTCTCTGCTTTGTAAGTATTTCAACTATAGCCATACCGAAAAAGGCCATAGCGCCTAAGGTAATATTCCGGAGGCTGTAGAGAATCAGATTCTCGGTTAGTAATTCGCCGGCAGCAAAGTAATCTCTGAAAAAAGTTATTGCTATAATTCCTAACAATGTCGCGGCGATTATTACCGAGAAGATTACTTTCCCTCCAAGCTGCCATCCGAGCGTCTTGTTTATATACCAGCCGCATGCAAAACAGATGACGGAAAGAACGAACCATACGGTAAAGTTATTGCTGCCGAAATCAAAGATATTGGTAGTCAGAAAATTTGAAATGAATAAAAAGACACCGAGCAAAACCGGCACGGCTGAATTGTATATTTTTTTTCTGTCGATCATAATTTTTTTATAACTTCTTTCATAATCAGCGTCATTTTCGGTTCCGCTTCTACTGCAGTTTTTATAATCTCTTCAACATTAACCGGCTTAAGAGATTCGGGAAAACATTCATCGGTAATAATGCTTATTCCCAGTACTTTCAAGCCCATATGGTTTGCCACAATATTTTCCGGGATGGTTGACATACCTACCACATCTGCCCCGATTGATCTCAGAAAAACGTATTCGGCTCTCGTCTCAAGATTCGGACCCGGGACAGCAACATAAACTCCTTTTTGTACTTTGATTTTATTCTCCACCGCAGCTTCTTCGGCAAGCTTGATTAAATCCAGACTGTAAGGTTCGCTCATATCGGGAAATCTCGGACCAAGTGAATCCTCATTTTTTCCAATTAAAGGATTATCTCCCAAAAGATTAATATGATCAATCATAAGCATGATATCCCCTTTTCTAAAAGCCGGATTCATGCCTCCGCATGCATTCGAAACAAGTAGTACTTTAACCCCGAGGAATTTCATTACTCTTACAGGATATGTAATCTGCCCCATTGAGTAACCTTCATAGTAATGAAAACGGCCCTGCATTGCTACAACTTTCTTTTCTCCGATATGACCGAAAATTAATTTTCCCTGATGAGACTCAACCGTAGAAAGAGGAAAATGAGGAAGTTCGGCGTAATCAATTTCGTGTTCTATATTAATTTCCTTTACTAAACCTCCCAGCCCGGTACCTAGTATAATACCGGTAGGATATTCATCAGTGGTAAATCTTTTAATTATCTCAAGAGTTTCATTTATTTTTGAAATAAGCTCACTCATTGGCTGTTTTTAATTTTATCGGCAATATTGTTAATGTCAATATCCAGTTTGCGGGTCGGCTCAAGAGGTTTCACTTCGCCGGTCTTTTCAACAGGTTCTTCAATTTTCATTTCCAGAAGATTTGCCTGGGAATTAACTATTGCTTTGAGCTTTGCGATTATTAATTTTTTTTCTTCTTTCAAACCAATCACCGCATCATGTATTTCCTTTGCCTGCTTCTTAGCTCTTTCAACTATTTGCGCGGCTTTGTTCTCGGATTCCTTCAGCAATGTTTCCGATTGATTTTTTGAGAGCTCCATTGTTTTTGCCGCGGATTCCTGCGCTTTCAATAATGTGTCCTTGAAATTGCTTTCCATTTTTCTGAGTTCTTCCAGAAGGAGATTCGCCTGATCCAGTTCTTTTCTGAGGTTACTGTTTTCTTTCTGCAGTTCATCAAGTTCATCTGCAAATCTCTCGAGGTAAGCCTTTACTTCCTCTTTATTATAACCCCGCATTGAACTGCTGAATTCCACTTTTCTAATGCTGTCCGGAGAAATTTTCATTCTTAATCCTGCTCTAATGAATAGTTCCTCTCGCCGAAAATGGCGGTTCCAATCCTGAGCATTGTTGCTCCTTCTTCAATTGCAATCGGGAAATCGTTTGTCATTCCCATCGATAATTCTTTTATACTGATTCCATGTCCGTTTAAATCATCCCGTAAGCTGCGCAGAGCCTGAAAGCTTTTTCGAATTCTTTTTTCGTCGCCGGTAAACGGTGCCATAGTCATTAAACCAACCAGGTCTATGTTCGGGTATTCCTTGCAATATTCTGCAAGATCAAATATTTCACTCTCGTCGGCCAAACCCGATTTGGTTTCTTCATCGGAAGTTTTGATCTCTATAAGAATCTTTTGAATCTTATTGAGTTTTGCAGCCCTCTTGTTTATTTCCATTGCAAGTAAAAGCGAATCTACCGAGTGAATATATTCGGAAGCTTCAACCGCGAATCTTACTTTATTCCTCTGCAGATTCCCTATGAAATGCCATTTGATTTTATTTCCCAGCTCATTATACTTTTGGATTAATTCCTGGGCTTTATTCTCACCGAAGTTGATTATCCCCTCGTTAAACACGGTATTTATTTCATTCACGCCAAAGTTCTTTGATACTGCTATGATTGTGATTTCAGCGGGATTACGGTTCACTTCGGAACACTTTTTTTCTATTAATGCTCTTACCTGCCTTAGATTTTCGGAGATCATTTTAAAAAATTAAGATCATGAATGTATATGTTTTATCATCAAAAATCAACGATAAATGAGGATCAAAATACAGTGTTTTTCTCTAAATAACTCCGATAATAAAGCATTTTTTTAGTAATTTAACATTATTCTTTTATCCTAAATATGGAGACTTGCATGGAACTTAAAATTCTAAAAAAAATAAAAATTGATGCTGCAAAACTGGATAAAACCGTTGTACTGCCGGAATCTCATGACGAAAGGGTGATTAAAGCAGCCGGGATTCTAACTAAGGAAAAAATTGTTTCAGTGATAACCATTGGAAATGAGGAGAAGATAAGGGACGATGCAAATAAACTGAGTATTGATCTTAAAGGTGTGAAGATTATTGAGCAGGAAAAATCGGACAAATTTGAAAAATTTACAGATATTTACTTTGAACTCCGTAAGAAAAAGGGGATTACAAGGGAGCAGGCAAGAGATGCTATGAAAAGAGATTTGTTTTTCGGAGCAATGATGGTAAGGGAAGGAATGGCTGACGGAAGCGTTGCCGGTTCGACGGCTTCCACAGCGGATGTTTTAAGAGCCGGCATTCAATGCATCGGTATGCCTGAGGGAATCTCTACGGTATCAAGCTTTTTTTTAATGGCTTTTCCGGATAAGACTTACACGTTTGCAGACTGCGGTGTGGTCCCGGTTCCTGACGCAAACCAGCTCGCCGATATTACTATTTCTGCTGCTGAAAATCATTTTAAACTGACAAAAGAAACCCCGATAATCGCAATGCTATCCTTTTCAACTAAAGGAAGCGCAAAAGATGAAAGCATCGACAAAGTACTGCAGGCGCTTAGTATTGTTCAATCGAAAAGGCCTGATTTAATAATAGACGGAGAACTGCAGTTTGATGCTGCTGTAATAGAATCAATCGGGATGAAAAAAGCACCGGGAAGTAAGGTTGCCGGTAAAGCAAATGTCTTAATCTTTCCAGATCTTAATTCCGGAAATATAGCATACAAAATCACCCAGAGATGGGGAAAAGCAGAAGCAATAGGTCCTTTGGTTCAGGGTCTTAAAAAACCATTCTTCGATTTAAGCCGCGGATGCAGTGCGGAAGATATTGTTACAACTGCAGCAATTGCCGCATTGATGAGTTAAATCCGATTAATTTAATGACGATTAAATTCAGAAAGATGAATGGGGAAGGAGAGAAATTTAAATAGTTTACATTTTTAATTCCTGTTTCACGAGAAGTTTCGAAGAAATTATATCCCTGTAATCAACATTGATCAGCATTCCTATTTTTTTAACCATCTGCTCTTCATATTTATCCATTGATTTATCGATAAAAACCAGGTGCCACAAATTCTTTAGAAGCTCATATTTTTCAGGATTTGAAAAACTACGGCTGATTACCGTTGTATATTCATAAATACTGTCGTCGGTTCTTCTCCTCTCTTCAGCCAGCTGAATCAGCTCCTTTATATATTCTTCTTCAATATTATAATATTTTTTCATTGTGGACATAATTTTTTCCATTTCTTCATATGAAAAACTTTTATCGGCATTTGCAAGCTCTACGAATAAAATACATGTTGCAAGCTGAATTTTTTTTTCGTGCTCTCCGTGTACTTGCTGTTCGGAAGTTTCATTCCCGGATTCATCTTCGGGCAATAAAATTTTTTTTAAATAGCTTAACATATTTTCAATTAAATTACATCTCTTGGTTATTTAAGGATTATCAACCTCTAAAATTTCCTCTTCCGGCTCCGGGGGTCTTTCATAAAGTTCCGCAAGACTTCTGTATTTTTCTGCCAGTTCGGGTTGAACCTGATCCCAGGTGAACCTCCATGTCCAGTTATTCCCCAATGTACCAGGGAAATTCATTCTTGCCTCGCCTCCCAAATTAAGAATATCCTGCATAGGCAGAATTACAGTATCGGCGGAAGAAGCGTATGCAGTCCTGATTAATTGGAATGTCATATCATCGCCGTAATAATTTAAATATCTCTGAGCATGCTGGTAAATATCGCTGTTTTCGTTCTTGGCTTTTTCAAAATATGCACAGGTTGTATCATTATCATGCGAGCCTGTATAAACAACGCAGTTCTTGACAAAGTTGTGAGGAAGGAACTTTTTTTCCATTCCTTTGCCGAATGCAAATTGAAGGATCTTCATTCCCGGGAAATTAAATTTATCTCTCAATTCTGTAACAGATTTTGTTATTAATCCTAAATCCTCGGCAATAATCGGAAGCTCACCTAAATGTTTTTTAAGTGTTTTAAAGAATTTTTCCCCGGGTGCTTTCACCCATTTTCCTTTTTGAGCAGTCGGTGCATCGCCCGGGATCTGCCAGAATTTATCAAAGCCCCGGAAATGATCAATCCTTACAATATCAACAAGCTTAAGTACATTTGCAATTCTTCTTCTCCACCAGCCGAATTCATCCTTTTCCATTTCTTCCCATTTGAATAACGGATTTCCCCATCTCTGCCCGGTGGCGCTGAAATAATCGGGCGGCACTCCTGCAATACTGATAAGTTTCCCTTCTTTATCAACTGTAAAAATATCTTTGTGAGACCAAAGGTCGGCGCTGTCATATGCAATAAAGATAGGCATATCTCCAATAATCTTTATCCCTTTTTCATTTACAAACTTTTTCAGCTTATCCCACTGTTTGAAGAAAATAAATTGAATGAACTTGTGAAAGAGGATGCCGTCTGACAGTTTATCTTTCCATTTTCCAAGTGCATCTTTCTTTCTTAAAACTAGATCTTTATCCCATTCAGTCCATAATCTGCCGCCGTGAAAATCTTTTGCAGCCATAAAGAAAGCAAAGTCTTCAAGCCAGTCTTTGTTTTGGGATTCAAAAGCCTTGAGAAATTTTTCGGTTTCGCTTTTATGTTTCTTGAAATTTTCAAATGCTTTTCCGAGCAGTTTATATTTGTAATCGATTACTTTGCCGAAATCCACTTTATGCGGATTAAAATGCGGGATATGGTGGAGATCTTCAGTGTTAAGGAAACCATCTTCCTTCAGCAATTCGGGGCTTATCAGCAATGGATTGCCTGCGAATGCAGAAAAGCATTGGTATGGGGAATCGCCGTATCCTGTAGGTCCGAGCGGAAAAACCTGCCACAATTTCTGCCCGGTGTTTACAAGGAAATTTGTAAAGTTATATGCTTCCTTCCCCAAATCGCCGATTCCGTACCTTCCGGGTAAAGAAGTCGGGTGCAGTAAAATTCCTGCTGATCTTTCAAATCTCATTTTCTTCCTGAAAAATTTTTAACAAATATATTGAAAGAGAATACAAATAACGTGAGATAGTACGAAGGCAGTATCAATATCAAATAAAAATTTATAATTTAAATGAAGCGCCGATTGTAATGACACCTACTCCATAACCTAGTTCAAGGAATGCGCCGATCTTTTCCGAAAAATAATATCTCCCTCCGATATGAAAACCGAAAAGTGCATAGCTTCCTTCTGCGGTATAGCCAGTCACTCTATCAACCGGTTCGGATACGGTTACAATATTAAATCCTAAAGTTAAACCTCCGTATAGATCTAGATTTTTCGGGATGTCTACCTGGGGATAAACAAGGTGATATTCTCCCCTTGCACCAAGAAACAGATACGAATAGGACCAGTTGAATCCCCGGTATCCGTAACTCGATGAACTGTAGCCGACAAGCCCGCCGACAGATATTCTCTCATGAATTCCAAACTGCAGGCCAACGCTGATAGGGGGAAAATCAGCGGAACCGTATACTCCGTATAGTCCCGCGCCTATACCTGCATTAAGAATCTTAACATTTTTCTGATATGCAAGCTGTGCCTGGATAGAATGGGGCAGAACAGATATGATAAAAAAAGCAGCCAGTATGATTTTCATTAAGATATTCCCGATTTATTTTAATAAATAAATAAGTTCTCCAAAGATAATCGTTTTAAAATAAAAAATGCGGTACCTTTGAGATACCGCATTAAAAAAATTAAATTATTAACTATTAAAGAGCAAATTTAGCACCAGCTCTTAATTGAATGTTATTTGCATCGCTGATTAAGTTGAAAGCACCGGTGAAGTCTAAAGAAACAGTCGGGCTTACCGGGACTTCATATCCGGCACCTATTGATAATGAGAACTCTGTATCGGAAGCGCTTTCAGATCCTCCTCCAAATGTTTGACCTCCAATTGTGAAAGATGGAATTTCAACAGTTGAAGAGAAGAAAGCTAGACCAATCTGTCCGAGTCCATAAAATCCAACACCGGGTACGAAGAAATATTTTACACCGAACATAACAGGAACACAACTGAAATCAACATTATCTGACTCGGTTCCCCACATGATATAACCGATATTTCCAACACCGACTAACTGAGGCATAAATTTCATTTCAAAAGCAGCGGTTCCGCCGAAACCAGTATTTGCAACATCACCAAAATCTCCCATCGGTAATGATACAACAACACCGGCTCCAACTGCCATTTTGCTTTGAGCATTTGTGAAACCAAAGAAAGAAACAACAATTAGTAAAGTAACCAGTAAAGATTTCATATTTTACTCCATCTATGAATGTTTGTTGATTATTTTAAAATTTTTAAAAAATCGGTTTAACATAATAATTACAGAAAAGACTTCCAATAAAAAATAATATGCAAGTCGATTATTTTTTGTTTGGATTGTTCATTAGCAAATAGAATGCCTAAAATAGTGTCACTAAGTCAATTAAATTAGTATTAGATTACCGCATCATAAAACTTTTGAGGAGAATTTACATATCCTATCCAATATTTTCTTTCAGAAAACAGTTCCAGGGCATAAAAATTAAGCTTAGGAAAAGATTTTAGACTATATTTTTAACTTTAGCCAAAACTCTTTTACCTGTTTCATAAACATTCTGGGGAGTAAATCCGTATTTCTCCATCAAGATTTTTTCAGGTGCAGATGAGCCGAATTTTTCAATGCTTATCGATT
>DAISZW010000019.1:28618-29829 GCA_036824595.1 Ignavibacteriaceae bacterium | reverse complement strand
TGCGGCCAAAATTCACGGACGACAATTGAATCAATATTAAGATTAATATTCCCGATATTTAAATCGAAAGGAATCCCGGAAATTATCTCATTGGGCATTTCAGGATCAAAGTCGGGAGGAATATTTAATCTCATATTTGTTAATATATCAATATACTGGGAATTCAGCGACATATTCTCCACTTCAATGGTTTTATGCCAGATATATTTTGATAAATCTATCCCCTCACATTTTAATTCTGCGACTTTTATTTTCCATCTGTCGTCTCGGTATATGTCTCCGTCAAAAAAATCTGTGTCCGGCAGAAGCGGCTGAAATGAAAATGTCTTTAATGTCAGAATTGAATCAGCCGAGGAAAAATTTAAGGATTTAACTGATCCTTTATACTTCGGAAGAACCAATTCAACATCATCAATATTAAAACCGATCTCTTCACAAAACATTAAAGTTAATGAATCACTCTGTTCAAGAGATTTAATGGAAAAATCTTTTATTGCCGTATTTAAAGATCCGACAGAAACCAGAATGTTTTTATCTTCATCTGTTTTTTTAAAGACTCCATTTATAATTTCAACGGTATTTATCTTAAAAGGTTTAATCCTATTCGGAATTAATTTGTAAATTGATTTATAAATAAAGCTTAAGCTGTCGTTATTATTTTCGTCTGGACTATTTTTTTTATTCGATTCTTTATTTAAGGAGAAAATTTTATACTCCGGTTTACGCAGTTGAACCTCCCGCACCGTCAAACGGCTTGTGAATATCAAATTAAATAAAGATATTCCTTTTGCGGAACTTTCAGGAATGAAAATAACGGAAGAATCGATTGAAAAAACGGAAGAATCATTCCAGGTATAAAAAATATTTTCGGCGTATAACGAATTAGTAAATAAATTATATCTAAGATTATCAATTTTTAAATGATAATTCCGGTCGTTTACATTCGCCACCATTTTCGGCTTGACTATGGAGTTAATTATCGGATTAATAAGCAGCTCTGAAACAAGCAGCAGACCTAAAAAAACTCCTAAAATTATCAATAATACTCTGCAGGGAATGCAAAGCCAGATTTTATTAGTTAGATTTCTCCATCCGTTCTTTAAGCTACTCAAAAAAATTCCTCAATAGGTTAGTAAAGATAAAATGCTTTAATGTAATAATAGGTCATATTTAAATTGATCACAATACAACCAAGCATGTGAGAAAGAATT
>DAISZW010000019.1:12412-28518 GCA_036824595.1 Ignavibacteriaceae bacterium | reverse complement strand
GTTATTTTTCAACAAAGATATATTATGATCATTTTACGATCTATTATCCTTAGTAAATTTCCTGAAATTATTTTCGGCTTCAGCACAAAAATTGGAGCAGAAAGAAAACCGCCGTTTAATTTTAACCTTTCTTTTTCTGTGGGCGATAAAAAAATCATAGTAGAAGAAAACAGAAAGCTTTTTTTTGGATCTTTGGGATTGAGAGAGGATCAGGTTATCGTTCAGAAACAGATTCACAGCGATATAGTAAGGTATGTTGAAAAATCAGGTTGTGTATCTGAAAGCGATGCATTAATTACAGACAAAGTTAATTTAGGATTAGCTGTCAGTGCAGCCGATTGCACATCAATTTTTTTATACGATAAAAAGAATAAAATAATTTCCGCTGTACATTCGGGCTGGCGCGGAACACAAAAAAAAATTTTACTAAAAACTTTAAATAAACTTGCTTCAGATTTTGGATCTAAAACAGAAAATATATTTGTTTATATAGGTCCGTCCATCAAGCAGGAAAACTATGAAGTGGGAGAAGAAGTAGCCGCACTCTTCGAAGAAAAATACGTTCTAAAAGAAAAAGGAAAATATTTTCTGGATGTCTCCGGCGTAAATTATGACATTCTATATAATTTCGGGATTAAAAAAGATAATATTGAAATTGCTTCACTTTGTACTTATGAAAATCTTTATCTGCTACATTCTTACCGCAGAGATGGATCGTATTCCGGCAGATCCATGGGAATTATCGCTTTAAAGGTTGATTATGAAAAATGAAAACCTAAGAGTAGTCATGATATACCTCCTCTTATGTTTTATCTGGGGTTCCACCTGGATCGTTATTAGAGCAGGATTAAACTCTTTAACGCCTTTAATCTCTGTTGGATATAGATTCACTTTAGCATCCTTGTTCGTCTTCTCATTGATGAAATATAAAAATCTAAAGCTGCAAACAGATAAGTTATCAGTCATGCTTTACATTTTTATGACATTTTTTTCATATGTTTTTCCTTTTTCCCTTGTTTATTGGGCGGAATCTCCGCAAGTCGGAGTGCCTTCCGGATTATCCGCGGTTCTGTTCGGTGTTTATCCTTTTTTTGTCGCGCTTTTCTTTTATTTCCTTTTACAGACTGAATCGATTGGAGCTTCTAAAATATCAGGTATGATCATTGGATTCTCCGGAATCATCGTAATTTTTTCCGATAATTTTATTGGAGATATTTCTATTTATTTCTTTGGGATGACGGCTATTGTTATAAGCGCATTGATGCAGGCCATTGTTCTGGTCTTAATAAAAAAATACGGTCATCATTTAAACCCGCTTTCAATGAATTTTATTCCCATGCTTTCGGCCGGAATTATTTTAATTATTACCGGCTATTCTGTTGAAGATATTTCACAATTAAAATATGATTCGGCGGCAGTTTTGTCGGTTCTTTATCTGGCATTCTTTGGAAGCACAGTAACCTTCAGCTCATACTATTGGTTATTAAAACGGGTTAATGTTGTAATTCTTTCATTGATTGCTTTCATTACTCCTGTTGTAGCTTTATTTCTAGGGTGGATTTTTTATGACGAACACTTAACATCGAATCATTTTTTGGGAACCACTCTTGTTTTATCAGGCCTGCTCATTGCAAATTTGGGAAATCTTAGGAAGTTCAATAATTTAGGGTTAAAAAAGAGTTAGCGTACTTACATTTAGATATGAATTTTTTTTAAAGCATCTAATTAAAGGTGATTCATGCAGACTGTAATAAAAATAAAAGGGGCCGTTTTTTACGGCTATCACGGAGCACGGTCCGAAGAACAGAGTGTCGGGGGAAAATTTGAAGCCGATGTAGATATTTATACTGATTTTACTGAAGCAGCAAAAAACGATAACTTAAAAGAAACCATTGATTACGAAATGGTTTACAAATATATCTATCAACTCGCCCTTGAGCAGAAATATTATTTAATAGAAGCATTAGCTTATAAAATAGCAGACGGTCTGCTGCATAAATTTTCCAAAATAAATAAAGTTGTTGTAAGAATTAGGAAGAATAATCCTCCTATGGGCGGCGTTGTTGACTGTGTTGAAGTTGAATACGTTAAGGAAAGAAGCTGACGGATTAAAAAAACATGAATTGGAGGAGATTAATTTTAAAATAAGCCGGGCAGCTGAATAATGCAAACAATTATAGAAATTTATTGATGAATCTGCATACAGCTTATATAGGAATCGGATCCAATCTGGGCGATAAAAAAGCTAATATCCGGAAAGCTGCGGAACTTATTAATGCAGATAACATGTGCAGAATTTCAAAATTATCATCCTTTTATGAAACAAAACCATTTGGATTTGAACACAGTTCTAATTTTCTAAATGCCGCAATAAAGTTAGAAACGGCATATAACCTTAATGAGCTGTTCCATTTTCTCAAAGAAATTGAAAGAAAGCTGGGAAGAAAAAAAACAGAAAAGTGGGAAGCAAGGGAAATTGATCTTGATATATTATTTTATGATGATTTAGTTTATTCAGATGAAAATATAACCATTCCTCATAAAGGGATTGCCTCCAGAGATTTTGTTATTGTCCCTTTGAAAGAGATTGAGCCGGATTTAATTCATCCTGAATTAAAGGAAAAAATTGCCGATATTATAACTAGTCATTTGCAAAAAAATATAGTTAAAAAACTTTCCGGGAAAATACTTTAATAGTATTTGCGAAAACATTTATGGAGAATTCGCCGGTAAAATATATAGCAATAGAGGGAGTAATTGGAGCAGGCAAGACTTCATTAGCCAGGAAAATTAAAGACAGGATTAATGCCGAGCTTATTGCGGAACAATTTGATGTAAATCCTTTCCTTGAAAATTTTTACTCCAACAGGAAGAGATATGCTTTTCAGACGCAGATGTTCTTTTTAATCAACAGGTTTAAGCAGCAGCAGGAGCTCAATCAGGAGAATCTTTTTACTCAATACATTGTTTGTGATTATCTCTTTGAGAAAGACAAGATATTTGCTTATTTAAATTTAAGTGAAGAGGAATTGAAGCTGTATGAAACCCTGTTCCCGCTGCTTGCCAGGAATTTAAGGAAACCTGATGTTGTGGTTTACCTGCAGTCGAGCGTTGACCGTTTAATGTACAACATTAAAAAAAGGAACAGAAGAATTGAAAGGAATTTAACCAGAAGTTATATAGAAGAGCTCAGTGATGCCTATAATCATTTCTTTTTCAGGTACAATTCTACTCCGCTGCTGATTGTTAATTCAACTGAAATTGATTTTGTAAATAACGAAGAAGATTTTAATGAACTGTTTATTCAGATATTTCGGGAAGACCGCGGATTTATTGAATATTTTTCCGCAATAAACAGGAACCATTGATTTCATCTGAATTAAGAGGAAAAAGTGATACGTTTTATAATTTTTGTTTTACTTGCTTTTATTATTTACAATTTAGTTAGATTTTTTATAAGAACTTTTCTCGGATCTACCAGAAACTTTGACCGGATGGAGCGCAAAAAACCAAAATCTAAATATGATGATGTGGAAGAGGCAAAGTTCAAAGAAATCGACAACGGTAAAGAAAATAATGAAAAAACCTGACCCGTATGGCGAAGGATAATTTTTTCTCCAAAATTATTTATAAGATCTCTGAAAAGATTTTATCCGTTCCGGAAAACCCGAGTTTAATTTTAGAGAATCCGCAGAAATTCATAATAATCCGGCAGCATAATCAATTAGGCGATCTTCTTATCGGTGTTTCTCTGTTTAGGGCGATTAAGGAAAAATATCCGGACAGCAGCATAACCTTGATGGTTAGTCCTTTTAATTACCCCGGCCTGGTAAAAAATAGATTCCTGGACAGAATATTTATCTTTGATAAGAAGAAACTTATCTATCCTTCCTATTTAAAAAAACTGAGGGAGATTTTAAGAGAAGAATATGATGTGGCAATTGTTCCAGTTGTAGTTTCAATATCTTTCACAAGCAATCTATTGGCAAGATTTTCAAATGCGAAAACCAGAATCGGGCCGAGTTATCTCGACGGAAAGTACAATCAGAGCAGTTTCTTGTTTGACAGAAGAGTTGTACTAGATTGGAGAAAACACCCCGATTCAAATGTTTCCGAAAGAAGCCTCGATATTGTGAGGCCATTTGGAATCACTACAAATGACTTTAGATCGGAGATTACTTTTGATGATTCCGATCATGCGGATGCAAAAGCTTTTATTAACGAAATGGATTTAGACAGCAGTGAATTATTAATCGGACTTCATGTAGGCGCCGGAAAAGTTCAGAACCGATGGTCCTTATTGAAATATATAACATTAATACAAAAGCTTAACGGTTCTTATAAAGCAAAATTCTTTCTTACCGGAAGTGCTTCGGATAATGAAGAGCTGACATATGTAAAAGAAAATGTAAGACTTCCCGTTCAAATATTCATGAATAAGGCAATCCCGGTTGTTGCTGCATTAATTTCAATGTCCGATCTTTTTATCTGCAACGATACAGGAATAATGCACGTTGCAGGCGCTACAAATGTTCCCCAAATTTCATTATTCGGCCCTACAAATCCTTTTAACTGGGCTCCTATAGGAAATAATAAATATTTTATCCGCAATTCCGATTTGATCGATGATATCTCAGTTGAAGATGTCCTTAATATATGTAATTCAATCCTGTTAAAGAACAATAAAGGGGAATCTCTTGCCAAATAGGCATATTGCGGCAATTGATTTGGGTACAAATTCTTTTCATTTAATAATTGCATATATAAAAGAAAACGGCTCTCTTCAAATTATAGATAGAAGAAGGGAGGTAATACGCATTGCTTCCAGTAAAGCGGGGGGATTTGGTTTTATTACAGATGAAGAAATCAATAAATCAATTCAAATTTTAAAAGGATTCAAACTGCTGGCAGATGAATACAAGGCTGAAATAAGAGCAGCAGCAACAAGTGCAGTCAGGGAAGCTTCGAACGGAAAAGATTTTATCAAGAAAATATTTAATGAAACAACAATTAATGCAGAGATTATCAGCGGGAAAAGGGAAGCCGAACTTATTTTTTTAGGAGCAGCTAAAGCGCTTAATTTAAAAGATAAGAATGCGCTGGTAATTGACACCGGCGGAGGCAGCACGGAAATTATTGTTGGAAATGTTGATAAAATAATTTTTGCAGAAAGTTTAAAATTAGGATCGGTAAGATTATCCAGAAAATTTTTCCCTGATTTTACTCTCTCGCCCGAAAATATCACGCTTTGCACAAATTATATTAAAGATGAACTGGCAAAATTGTCTAACAAAGCATTGCTCCTAAATTATGATACAGTAATCGGCGCTTCAGGGACAATCCTATCGGCAGCGGCGACTATTCATTTTATGAAACATAAATTCTTTCCGGAAAAAATTAATGGAATTCAGTTTACATTTGAAGAATTGAAAGAACTATCCGGAATTGTACTTTCAAAACCGACTATTGAGAAAAGATTGTTAATATCGGGTATAGAAGAAAAAAGAGCTGATATTCTTCCGGCCGGATTATTAATTTTAAATGAACTATTTATTTTTTTTAATATTAAAACATTAATTGTATCTGAATACGGTTTGCGTGAAGGACTAATATTGGAAACGCTGAAATTCTGATTTTTATAATAAACTACATCTACTGATTCTTCTAAGTGTATTTTTTATCACCTTTAAATATTTTTTCATTGCAATCGTTGCTGTGAAGAATAAATTGCATTCCTCAATTTCACTAATCAATAAACTTAAAGGAGGTACACATGGCAGTAAAACCGATCCCCGAAGGATACCATACGGTAACACCGTATTTAATAGTAAAAAACGCTTCTGATTTCTTAATTTTTCTTAAAAAGGCTTTTGAAGCTAAAGAACAGGGGATAAGTAAAAGTCCAGACGGAACAATTATGCATGCTGTTACAAAAATTGGGGATTCATTTATTATGCTTTCCGAAGCAACCGAAAAATATCCTGCTATGCCTGCAATGATTTATTTGTACGTGAAAGATACCGACGAAACTTACAAGAACGCTTTGAAAGCAGGCGCCGTTTCAGATATGGAACCGCAGGATATGTTTTGGGGAGACAGGAATGCCGGCGTCAGAGATCAATTCGGAAATTACTGGTCGATTGCAACCCACATTAAAGATGTTACCGATGAAGAAGTTGAAGCCGGTATGAAAGCAATGATGAAGGAAACTACTTAACTTTTTCGGGAAAGTAGAGACTCTTTTTTTTGTGTCTCTACTCCTAATTTTTATCTCTGCTTTAGCAAAAATGGGATAGTGCCGCTATTTCTTAAAAATTGAAAATAACTTATCCACTGCCTTTTTTTCGAGCTTCGAAAGGGTTTCAAGTTCGCCTGCATCCAGCCAAATACCTTCACAGTTAAAACATTTATCAACATGGATTGATTTGTATTCTATTTCATTTAATTCGTTTCCGCACTTTGGGCATCGCATAAAGTGAAGCTCCTTCAATCTCTTTTTTTCTTCATCGGCGATTCTTTTTTGTTTCTCTTCTTCAATCTTTTTTCTTCGTTCCAGTTCTAATCTTGTAAAATATTCTTCCTCTTTTTCACTTGGTTTGACCGGCATATTAATTTTCCTTTTCTGTAATCTTATAATTATTAAGAATAACTTTTTAGAATAATCGTATTTAAATTTAACAATTTTAAATTAAGTATTGGTTCGTGTGATCAAAAACCGGAAAGTGGAAGAAATTTTTGCGAGATAATCAAAAACAGTTTAATGACTGCTCTTTTATTTCCTTGTTTTTCCTTTTAGAACAGCAAATAAATTCCTTAAGCTTAGCAGAAGAATTATCTGTAAATCTTAAGACTTTTTTTCAAACTTATTAAAGATCAAGGGAGTTTAGGCCCATGAAAAAATCAGTTCTTTTAATTTTGATAGGAAGCCCCGGAAGAATTCCGCAGTAAATGTTCAAAAAGCATTGACAACATGGGGATGCATAATTAAAACAAGGCTTTGTATTCATGACGGCGTGCTTGATAAATGTACAGATAACGGACTTCTAATTCTGGAGCTGGTCTGTGAACAATCACAAAAAGAAGAGATGTTAAGAAAAATAAGTTTAATTAACGATGTAACATGCAAGCTTGTAATCTTGAACTGCATGATTCTAAAATTCCTGAAAATAAAAACCTCAGCTTAGTATATAAATTCTCAAAAAAAATAGAACATGTTATTTAGATAAATCGAAGATAGAGAAGGGGGAATCCTCCGTAAATTTATTACGGAGGACTTATGATAATTTATTTAAGGAGCAATAGATCCATCCTCATCATTAATTGGCTCATTAGTAGAGAGCGTTGCATAAAGCGTATAAACGCCTTCAATATAAGTGCTGGAATATAGAATTAATATTTTAGTGCCGGCATCAATATCAACGGTTCCGCTTACATCTCCTTGAGTGCCGGAGCTGGTAGCATTAGCGGGTATTTCATAAGTCGTTGAGTATTCAAATACTCCTCTTGGCAATTCCTTTAATGTAACTATCTGTTCACGCGTAGTTGCAGCCGGAACCCTGATTACTTCACCCCTGAAATTAAAATATAAATCCCCGCTTGCAAGATTTCTTAACTCTATACTGTTATTTACCTTTGAAGTGCACCCCGATCCTAGAAATAAAACGATGAGAGAAGAAAATATTAATAATTTTTTCATATTATTCTCAAAATAATAGTTGTTAAAACTAATGATTTTGAACAAGTATAATGCCACCTTAGAATGATTTGCAAAGGCATAAAACTTTTATTTTTTAATTCATAATAAATATATTAAATAAGCTTTATGTAGAAATTACCTTATTTTATCCTCTTTTATACACTCATCAATTACTTTTCATTGTTTTTTCTGCCGATCAGAATGGTTTAAATTAAAAAAGCCAAATTAAATCCGGTCCAGAAGTTTAAAATTATTAAACAGCACAGTATATAAATTTTATTTGAAATTTTGTTTTTTTTCTTGACTTTAGGAAAAAAATTCCACAAGTTTGGGGCAAATTGTGGGGAATTGTGGTGAATTAATCCAAAGGAAAACTATTGTTTAAGGGACAATTCAAATATTCTATAGATTCTAAGGGAAGAATAAGCATTCCGGCTAAACTCCGTAAAAACTTCTCTCCTGAAGCCAATGATACTCTAGTCATGACTCAAGGCTTGGGAACCTGCATTGATATTTACCCTCTTGATCAATGGCAGCTGATTGAACAAAAACTAAGTAAGTTAAATCAATTTAAACCCAAGGACGCCATGTTTCTGAGGATGTTTCTTCAGCTGGCCGCAGAAGACTCGCTTGATTCACAGTCACGGGTTTTAGTTCCTCAAAATCTATTGGATTATGCAAAGATCGAAAAAGAAGTTTTAATACTCGGTGCGCTAAGAAAAATTGAGGTCTGGAATCCTAAGATTTATGAGGAATATTTAAGGCAGTCTAATGAAACATATGAACAAATTGCTCAAGAAGTAATGTCCCTATGAAAAATCATCATACTCCGGTGATGTTGACTGAATCATTGGATCTATTAATTACTGATCTTTCCGGAGTTTATTTTGAAGGAACTGCCGGTTTTGGAGGGCATACTTCAGAAATTCTAAAGCGTATTGATAAATCCGGAAAGTTAATTGCCACTGATATAAATAAGGATGCATTTAGCTTCTCAAAAAAAAAATTTGAATCTGAAAAAAGATTTAAGCTTTATAATTTCAATTTTGATCAAATAGATATTATTGCAAAGATAGAGGCTGAGGAAAGTTTTAGCGGGATATTTGCAGATCTCGGAGTTTCATCATTCCAGCTCGATGCTCCGGAGGCAGGTTTTACTTACAGAAATGAAGCAAAATTGGATATGAGGATGGACAGGAACAAGGTTATTAGTGCAGCCGATATTGTTAATTCTTTTTCGGAGGATGACCTTGCGAATATTTTATTTGAATTCGGGGAAGAAAAAAATTCAAAGTTTATTTCTAAAAAAATCTGCCAGAAGCGGGTTCAAAAAAAGATTGAGACAACAAGCGAACTGAGTGAAATAATCCGGGAGATAACTCCACGAAAATATCATTTTAAAACTTTATCAAGAGTTTTTCAGGCGTTGAGAATATTTGTAAATGATGAATTGAATACTCTAAAATCATTTTTAAATATATCTTTCGAGTTATTAACCAAGGGCGGAAGAATTGTTATTCTGTCTTATCATTCGCTTGAAGACAGGATAGTTAAAGAAGCATTCAAGTACGAAACTCTCAGTTGTATATGTCCTAAAGATGTTCCGGTATGCACATGCGGAAAAGTTCAGCGGCTGAAAATTTTAACTAAGAAACCGATTACTCCTTCTGATGATGAAGTAAAAACAAATTTTAGGTCAAGAAGTGCAAAACTTCGGGCCGCAGAGAGAATATGAAAAAAACCTCAAAACCATTTATTGCATTAAGTCTGCTTGTATTTATTGTTTTAACTTCATTAATCCTATCCTACGTCGGAATAAAACTGGAATGTGAAATGCTGATTAAAGAAAAAGTGCTGGCAGAGGAAAAACTTAGCGCAAAAAAAAATTGGAGGGTTAATCTTTTTGCGCAGTATCAGTATTTAAGTACGAAAGAAAGAATAGTTGAAATTGCCAAAAATGAACTTGGAATGGTAGAAAATAGTGAAGCTGATACCATAATGATTGTAAGTAAGGATAAAATAAAAAGAATAACCGGAATACTGGAACAGGAGCATGATTAATTCAAGAGCAATAATAGTCATTGTTATTGTAATTTTATGCTTTACTCTTATTATTTCAAAGCTTGCAGATATCCAATTAATTAATCATGAAGAATATAAATACATTGCGGAAAGACAGCAGACCAAGCTTGAAAAGATCCGTGCCGAACGCGGTTTGATATACGATAGAAATAATTCGCTGCTTGTTTACAACCGTAATGATATTTCATTCTATGTTGATTTGAGAATGGTATCCAAAGAGGGGAAACAGAAAATCGCGGAAAAGTTTTCCTTAGTCTTTGGCAGGAATCAGGCTTATTATAAACGAATAATGAGTAAAAAACCCGCTACGGTCTGCATAGAAAAAAAAGCTCCAAGTGAAAAAGCTTTAGCATTAAAAAATTTTAAAGTAGCCGGACTTTTTTACAGGGAAGATCCGACAAGAATTTATACCTATAACCATTTGGCATCTCATCTCCTTGGATTTGTAAATTATGAATACCGGGGCGTTGCTGGTATTGAAGTCAGCTTTGAAGATAATTTAAAGGGAGAAGACGGGATCATGCTTGTTGAAAAAAGTGCGATTGGCGATATGGTTACCGTTTCAGAAGAAGAAACAAAACCGCCTGTAGCAGGCGACAATCTTGTTTTAACAATAGATAAAACTTACCAGCAAATACTTGAAGAAGAAATTGATAAAGGATTAAGCGACTACGAAGCAAGTTCCGCAATCGGTGTAATTATTAATCCCAATAACGGAGATATACTGGCTCTTGCCTGCCAAGCCGATTATGATCCGAATAATTACTGGGAATTCAGCAACAGCGAGAGAAGAAACAGAGCCCTTACGGATACTTATGAACCTGGTTCTACTTTTAAGCCTTTCGTTGTTGCCGCAATGCTGGATCTGAATATCTGCAGAGAAAATGAGATCTATTATGTTGAAAACGGCAGATATAAATACAGAAATGTTTTTATAAACGATACACATAAAAAGAATTACTTAACGGTGAAAGGAATAATTGAATGGTCCAGTAATATAGGAATGTCGAAGCTGGTACAAAAAATCGATAATGAAACTTTTTATAAATATTTGCGGGGATTTGGTTTCGGAAACTATACTTCTATTGAACTGCCCGGGGAAGCCAAAGGCATACTTAAAAAACCTGACCGGTGGTCTGCATTAACAAAAGCTTTTATGTCCTTCGGTTATGAAATTTCCGTAACTCCTGTCCAGCTTATTACGGCATTTTCTGCTTTAATAAACGGGGGAATTTTATATTACCCTCAAATCATCAAGGAACAAATTTCAAGCGACGGTGAAATTATTTTTGAAAAAAGACCCGTTCAGATAAGAAAAGTCATTTCAAATGAAACTTCATCAAGAATTAAAAATATTCTTACATCAGTCGTTGAGACAGGTACCGGTCAAAATGCAAAAATTGATTTACTTACTTCGGGAGGTAAAACAGGAACTACGCAAAAATTAATAGAAGGAAATTATTCAAACAGCGAATATAATTCATCTTTTATCGGATTTTTCCCTGCAGAGAATCCCCAGGCAGTATGTTTGATACTTATAAATTCTCCCAAGATCGGTAAATATGGAGGAATAGTCGCGGCCCCCATATTTAAAAAAATAGCGGAGGGAATTATTAAATCAGATCCGGATCAATTTAGAATTGATTTAATAAATTTAAATACCGGCGTATTTACAGATGTCCGATTGAACGAACCAAGCAGTAGTGAATCCCCAAAAAATTCTGAAGATAATATTGGAGATTCCGGTCATAGACTTGCAGGCACTTCTGTGAGCGAAACTAAGTACAGCAGTGAAGTGCCTGAATTAAAAAGCTACGACGTTATGCCTGATCTTACGAATTATAATCTGAGAAATGCTATATTAATTTTGTCCAAATTAGGGGTGGGTTTTAAAATAAGCGGCTCTGGAAAAATTATAAGTCAAAGTATTCAGCCGGGAGTTAAAATCCGGAAAGGCATTACCTGCGAGCTCGTTTGCAGGGAATCTGTAATTAATGGCACGGTAGTTTATTGATGGAATTAAATGAATTATTAAATATTGTCCATGCAATCCAGGTAATAGGAGAGGTTCAGAGAAAAAACATAGCAGGAATTTTTTATGATTCGAGAAAAGCCATACAAAATTCTGTTTTCGTTGCTATAAAAGGATATAACACTGACGGGCATAAATTTATTCTTGACGCCTTGAATAAAGGCGCTATTGCAGTTGTACTTGAAGATAAAAATGCAGTTCCGGATGAAATATTCATTCACGAAGCCAAGGCAAAAATTGTTGTTCACAACAGCCGTATAGCTTTGGCCGAATTATCAAATTATTTTTTCAAAGAACCGTCAAAAAAGCTGATGCTTGTCGGAATAACCGGAACAAACGGAAAAACTACTACATCCTACTTTTTAAAAAATATTTTTGAGACTGCAGGATATAAAACAGGTTTAATGGGAACTATTGCAAATTATATCGGAGATAAAAAATTAGAATCAAAATTGACCACACCTGAATCAAACGACTTGAATGAAATGCTGCTGGCCATGTACTATCATGGATGCAGGTATGCAGTTATGGAGGTATCTTCTCATTCACTTGAGTTAAAGAGAGTCACCAATCTCCATTTCAGCGAAGCCGTTTTTACAAATATAACATCAGATCATCTTGATTTTCACGGAAGTTTTGAAAATTACTTCAAAGCAAAAAAAATTTTATTTGATTCATTATCCCCGGAGTCTTTTGTTATTTGCAACGCAGACGACAAACACGGGATGTCAATAATCAAGGATTCTAAAGCTGAAAAATTTTTCTACGGCACTTCATCGAATGCCGATATCTTAATGAAGAATATTCATTATGATCTTCAAGGTACATCATTTGAAATTATCTATAAGAAAAACAGCTTTCCCGTTTCAACTTCTTTAATCGGAGAATTTAACGCCTATAATGCATGTGCAGCCTTTGCTGCTTCGGTACAAATTGGGATTGATGAAGAGAATGCATTAAAAGGAATTAAAACTGCAAAACATGTACCCGGAAGGTTTGAAGTTGTTCAAAATGGGAAAAAGAAAGTGATAATAGACTATTCACATACAGCCGACAGCCTTCAAAAAGCATTGGAAGCAGTAAAAAAAATTAATAAAGATAAAAATCCTATCTATACTGTTTTCGGCTGCGGAGGAAATAGAGATAAAACTAAGCGTCCTGTTATGGGGAAAATTGCAAGTGAATTAAGTGATAAAGTTTTTGTAACTTCAGATAATCCTAGATTCGAAGATCCATTCATCATAATTGATGAAATAAAAAAGGGGATCGCTAAAAATAATTATGAAATAATCGAAAACAGGGAAGAGGCAATCAGAAAATCGATTGAAACCTCGGAAGATAATGCTGTAATTCTTATTGCAGGCAAAGGACATGAAAACTACCAGGAGATAAAAGGAATCAGAAATCATTTCTCCGATAAGGAGACAGCGGAGAAGTATCTATTTAAATGAAAAAAATCAGATTAACTATTGAAGATATTTTCGAAATACCGACTGCAGTTATTTATAATCCTGATGAATTTAAATCTATGGAATCGGTAACAATTGATTCAAGAAATATTTCAAAAAGAGGATTATTTATTGCGATTAAAGGAGAAAAATTCGACGGTCACGATTTTGTGAACTATGCAGTACAAAATGGTGCAGATGCGGTATTAATCTCTGAGGAAAAATATAAAGATTTCAAAGAATTAAATATTCCTGTAATTACAGTTAAAGATACTTTAAAAGCATTAGGTGATGTTGCGAAAATCTGGCGGCAAAAATTAGATACAGAAATTATAGGAATAACCGGAAGCACCGGAAAAACAACCACAAAGGAGATGCTGGCACTGCTCCTTAATGAAAAATTTACGGTGAATAAAACTATCGCAAATAATAATAATCATATTGGGGTTCCGTTAACGATTTTCAGCACTAATAACAGCCATAATATTCTGGTTGCGGAATTAGGAACAAATCATTTCGGAGAAATAAAATATACTTCTAACATTGCAGAACCTTCGTATGCTTTAATAACTAATGTTGGTCACTCGCATCTGGAATTCCTGAAAAATAAAAAAGGCGTGCTTAAAGAAAAAACCGAACTCTTTAATGCCGCATCGAAAAGAAAAGGATGTGTATTTATAAATAATGACGATCCCCTGTTAAAAGCAATCGGGAAAAATTATAAAAATAAAGTTACTTTCGGATTTAATTCCAATGCGGATGTTAAGGGCAGGCTTACCGGCTACACTGATGACGGTAGGCCTATGATTGAAATTACTTACAAGAAAAAGAAAGTTAAAGAAATCTTACCTTTGTACGGAGAGCAGAGTGCAAAAAATTTTTTGGCGGCATCTGCCGTTGCTTTTAAGCTTGGATTGAGCAGTAAACAGATTTCTAATGGTACAAAAAAAATAAAAAATGTAGAAAAAAGATTAAACGTTAAAAAATATCCAGGCTTTATATTAATTGATGACACTTATAATGCAAATCCCGATTCAATGAGATATGCAATTGAACTGCTTTCAAGAATCAAAACATATGGAAAGAAAATTGCCGTACTGGGAGATATGTTTGAACTCGGGGAGTATGGTCCGGCAGAGCATAAAAAATTAGCAAAATTAATTAAAAGAAATAAGATAGATATAGTTTATACAACCGGTTTGTTAATGAAAAATTTGGATCAGGAATTAATAGAATTAAAAATTGAATCAAAACATTTCGACGACAGAGATCAATTAAAAGAGTTTTTAATGGAGAACAGGTTTAGCGATTCAGTTGTTCTGGTTAAAGGATCAAGATTAATGAAGATGGAAGAATTTGTTAAAATAATTGAACCCGGCTGATAGGATGCTTTATTTTCTATTTGAATACATAAATAAAACGTTAAATCCTCCCGGTTTTGACGTATTCCGTTTCTTGACATTCAGATCGGCCCTGGCTGCAATTACCGGACTTATTCTGGCTTTTTATCTTTCGCCTAGAGTTATAAGAATTCTTCAAAGGAAACAGATTGGTGAGGCAAAAAAGGAGGAAGGTCCTAAGTTTCACTGGTCTAAAGCCGGTACTCCCACAATGGGAGGAATAATTATAATTTTTGCCGTAGTTGTTCCGGTTCTTCTTTGGGCAGACATAAAGAGCACTTACATAATTTTAATTTTAACCGGAACTGTTTGGCTGGCTGGCGTCGGCTTTATCGATGATTATTTGAAAGTAATTAAGAAATATCCTAAAGGATTAATTGCAAGATATAAATTGCTTGGACAATTTCTTATCGGATTAATTATAGGATCTGTAATTTATTTCTCTCCTGAATTTGAAGGATTTAATTCCGTTACAACGGTTCCGTTTTTGAAAGATGTGAATTTTGATTTTTCCTATCTCTATATACCGGTTGTAATTTTTATTATTACTGCAACTTCCAATGCCGTTAATCTTACCGACGGATTGGACGGCTTGGCAATCGGTGTAATTACTATTGTTATGATTGCTCTTGCTATTATAAGCTATGTTAGCGGCAATGCAATTTTCTCCGATTATTTAAATATAATTTTTCTTCCCGGCTCAGGTGAATTAACAGTTTTTGTTGCTGCATTAATCGGCGCATCGCTTGGATTTTTATGGTATAATTTTTATCCAGCCCAGGTTTTTATGGGCGATACCGGGTCCCTTGCTCTTGGGGGTGCTTTTGGAATCTTAGCTGTACTCATCAAAAAAGAGCTGTTGATACCCATACTGGGCGGGATTTTTTTTCTCGAAACTATTTCTGTAATAATTCAAAGATTATACTTTAAATACACTAAGAAAAAATTTGGTGAAGGCAAAAGAGTTTTCAAGATGGCTCCCATTCATCACCATTTTGAAATAGTAGGATGGCCTGAGCCGAAAATAGTGGTAAGGTTTTATATAATAGCAATTATTCTGGCAATAATTAGTTTAACATCATTTAAGATCAGATGATTGAATTAAAAAATAAAAATATTGCCGTAATAGGTGCTGTAAGAAGCGGTGTAGGCGCGGCTAAGCTGATTAAGAAATTAGGCGGAAAGCCTTTTGTAAGTGATATCTCCGATAATGCTAAAGTAAAAAGTTCTGCGGAAATTCTTAAAGACCTCCAGATTGAATATGAAATCGGCGGACATACTGATAAAGTATTTGATTGTGAGTTAATGGTTGTCAGCCCCGGTGTACCTTCTAATGCTGAAATTCTTGGTAAAGCAAAAGAAAAGAATATAAAAATAATCAGCGAGCTTGAACTCGCAGCAAATTTTTGTAAAGGTAAAATAATTGCAATAACTGGCACTAACGGAAA
>DAISZW010000019.1:0-12312 GCA_036824595.1 Ignavibacteriaceae bacterium | reverse complement strand
TCGCAGCAAATTTTTGTAAAGGTAAAATAATTGCAATAACTGGCACTAACGGAAAAACTACAACAACTTCTTTGTGTGCTCATGTTTTTAACTCATGCGGAATAAAAACATATGCTGCCGGAAATATTGGTTTTGCTTTTTCCGAAATTGCTCTGGTTGTACAGCCCGACGAATTTGTTTCCCTGGAGGTTTCAAGTTTTCAGCTCGATCTTACAGATACTTTTAAACCGCAGGCGGCGGTAATTTTAAATATAACTCCCGATCATTTAAACAGGTATGAAAATAAATTTGAGAAATATATAGAATCGAAGTTAAAGATTTATAAAAATCAGGATAAGAGTGATTTTTTAATCATGAATAAGGATGATTTAAGCCTGATGAATTATCTCACTCATCTTAAAAGCAAAAATTTATATTTCTCGTTGAGTGAACCGCAGTTTGACGGATGTTATCTCTCAGGTGAACAGATAATTTTTAATAAAAACAGCCGTTTGGAATTCAATTGCAGCATTAAGGATTTAAGCTTAAAAGGAGAGCATAATTATCAGAATGCGATGGCAGTAATTATTGCCGCAAAAATTTTTAATCTTGAAAACGAAAAAATCCGAGTAGCACTGAGTAACTTTAAAGGCGTTGAACACAGACTTGAATTCGTAAGGGAAATAGACGGTGTTATTTATGTAAATGATTCTAAGGGTACTAATGTCGATTCTGTTTGGTATGCATTAAAAAGTTTCGAGAATCCGATATTTCTAATTCTCGGCGGTCAGGATAAGGGGAACGATTACAATAAAATTAAAGAGCTTGTTCTTAAAAAAGTAAAGAAGATCTATGCAATCGGTTCTTCTGCCGAAAAAGTTTTTAATTTTTTCCACCGCGATGTGAAGGTTGAGATAAAAGGAACACTTGAAGAGGTAGTTATAACGGCCAACAGCGAAGCTAGAAAAAACGATGTTGTGCTTCTTTCTCCTGCATGTGCAAGTTTCGACATGTTCGATAATTACGAGCACCGCGGCGAAGTTTTTAAGGAGGCTGTGAATAAATTATGATACGAAAACTTGCTTTGATAATTTTTTTCGTCGCATTTACTTTTATGTTATTGGGATTGATAGTCGTAATGAGTGCAAGCAGTACATACAGCGCATTTAAATTCGATGACTTATTTCATCTTTTCAACTCTCATTTTATTAAAGTTGTTATCGGTATTCTGTTTATGATCGGTTTTTGTTTTATCCCTTATGAAATTTACAGAGAATCCAGCAAAATATTAATTTTCATTATTACTTTTGTTTTAGTGCTTACTCTTTTTATTGCCGAGAACATAAAAGGCGCCGGAAGGTGGATTGATCTGGGTTTATTTTCATTCCAGCCTTCCGATCCTGCAAGATTAGTCCTGATTTTTCATCTTGCTGCTCTTCTGGAAGACAAAGGAGAAGATATAAAAGATTTTAAAGAAGGATATATATATACATTTATCTGGGTAATAATTATTTCAGGCTTGATTTTAATTCAGCCGAATATCAGCAGCGGAATTATTATCGTTTTAATATCATTAACTATTTTATACGTGGGAGGAGCAAAGTTAAAACATATTTTTGCCTCTTCGGCTTTTAGTTTAATCACCGGCTGTGCCGCAGCTTTATTGTTTCAACATTCAAGGAATAGATTATTTAATTTTATAGACAATATCCTTAATAACGGCGAATTAAATATTCAGGTAAAACAGGCGATGATAGGGCTGGGCAGCGGAGGAATTTTCGGCGTTGGAATGGGACACAGCAGACAGGCAAACCTGTTTTTACCTGAAGCATACGGTGATTTTATTTTTGCAGTTATAGGCGAGGAGCTTGGATTTATAGGTTCAATAGTTATTTTAACCGGTTATTTAACTTTGTTCATTGCCGGAATTTTAATTGCTAAGAAAGCTAAGGATAAATTCGGGCAGCTCCTCGCGTTCGGCATAACTTTTTCGATCACTATTTATGCTTTTCTAAATACTGCAGTGTCCGTGGGATTAATTCCTACAACAGGTATTCCTCTTCCTTTTATCAGCTATGGAGGAACTTCGCTCATCTTTTTGGGAATTTCAGTCGGAATATTGGTGAACATTGCAATTTCAAACGCAATTTTTCAAGCTTCAATAGATAAATTTTCTGCTACTCAAAATTGGAATAAATACTGGAAAACCCGGTTATCCGATGAGGTTCGGCTTGGGCAGCAATGACGTGAAATATAAATTCCTTTTTGCAGGAGGAGGAACAGGAGGACATTTATTTCCCGCTGTTGCTGTTGCAGAAATTATTAGGGATAAAATTCCGGGAGCAGAAATTTTATTTGTCGGAACAAAATCAAAAATTGAAGGAAGAGTTGTTCCGAAATTAGGATTTAATTTTAAGTCAATCTGGATTAAAGGTTTTTCTAGGAAATTGACTATGGAGAATCTCCTGTTTCCGTTGAAAATTATTGTTTCAATATTCCAATCAATGCTGATAAATCTGAAATTTAAACCTAAAGTTGCCATAGGTTCGGGAGGGTATGTTGCGGGCCCGGCGATTTTCAGCTCAGCTATTTTCGGAGCTAAAATTATTTTGATTGAGCAAAACAGCTTCCCGGGAGTTACAACAAGAATGTTGGAAAAATATGCCGATGAAATTCACATAAGCTTTGATGATTCAAAAAAATATTTTAAAAATCAAGCAAAAGTTCGTCTTACAGGAAATCCTATCCGCGGAAAGTTATCGGAAGTAAAAAAACCGGATGCCCTGGACAAATTTGGATTTGTATCTTCCAAGAGAATTCTGCTAATACTTGGAGGGAGCCTGGGTGCGGCTTCCTTAAATGAAGCTGCTGCAAACTCTGTTAAAAAACTTGAAGAAGCCGGTTTACAAATTATCTGGCAGACAGGAAATCTCTATTATAAAAGATATGAGGCACTTTCTTCGTCAAGTATCTGGATAAATCCTTTTATAGATGAAATGAATTATGCTTATTCCGCTTGTAATTTACTTTTAGCACGTTCAGGTGCTACAACTATTGCAGAGCTGCTGGCATTAGGCATTCCCTCAATTTTAGTTCCTTCTCCCAATGTTGCCGGAAATCATCAATACTTTAATGCAAAATCTCTGGAAGAAAAAAACGCCGCAGTGCTAATTGAAGATAAATTTATTAAAGAAAAACTTTTTGATTCGGTAATTGATTTGATTTTTAATGATCAAAAACTTCGTGAATTGAGTAAAAATGCCAAATCTATGGCTAAACCGGATGCGGCTTTTATAATAGCAGGAAATGCAATTAAGCTTGCGGAAAATTAATGAGCGGAAATCAATTAAATATTAATTCTGCAACATTCAAGTACAATATGTCGTTCTATTATCAATCAACTTTATTTTATTTTGCTGCATTTATTATATATGTTGTAATCAGAGGTGAGTTTGTAGAAGATTCTTTTCACTTAATAACTAAAGATCCAATAATTTATATTTTTGGATTGATTGTTTTGATTTCATTGTTAAGCCTCTTGTATAACCTGTATAAAAACAAATATATGCAGATAGAAAATGATAAAATTTTATTTATCAACCGCTTTAAAACTAAACGGTTTAATCTTGATCAAGTTAAGCAAATAAGTATAACGAAAAAAAAAGAAAGATTTAACAATCATCAGTTCAGGTTAATCCTTATAAAATTAAAAAACAGGAGAAGACCCTTAGTTATCAGGCCATATGATTATGAAAATTATGAAGAGCTGATAAAAACTTTTTCTACATTAAAAGCTAGGCTGGAATCGAATTAAATGTTTAAGAATATAAAGAAGGTTCATTTTGTGGGAATAGGCGGAATAGGAATGAGCGGGCTTTCGGAAATATTGCATAGCCGCGGTTTTGAAGTTTCCGGTTCTGACAGAGCATTAACTGAAGTTACGCAGAGGCTGCAGGGTTTGGGAATGAAAATTTATGAAGGGCATTCTCCTGAAAATTTAAAGGAAGCGGATGTGCTTGTTTATTCTTCCGCCGTTACATTGGATAATCCCGAAGTAAAGGCTGCTATTGAAAGAAAAATCCCGATTATTAAACGTTCCGAAATGCTTGCGGAAGTTATGAGGCTTCAATATGGGATTGGAATTGCCGGTACTCACGGAAAAACAACTACAACTTCGATGGTGGGACTAACATTGACCGAAGGCGGTATTGATCCTACTATTATAGTCGGAGGCAAACTGAGCGGCCTTGGCGGAACTAATGCAAGACTGGGGCATGGAGAATTTATTGTCGTAGAAGCCGATGAATTTGACAGGACATTTTTAAAACTTACTCCTGCAATCGCTGCATTAACCACACTTGAAAGCGAGCACTTGGATACTTATAAAGATTTAAACGACATAAAAGCTGCTTTTATCGAATTTGCCAATAAGGTACCCTTTTATGGTTTTGTTGTTCTCTGCCAGGATGAACCTGCTCTGCAGGATATTATCCCGCATATAAATAAAAAAATTTTTACATACGGGCTTTCGGCTCAAGCTGATATCCGGGCAGCCGAAATTTCTTACAGCGGTTTCGAAACAACATACACCGTGAATTATATGGGTGATGAATTGGGCAGAATATTTCTAAAGATTCCCGGGCTGCATAATATTAAGAATTCGCTTGTCGCGGTTTGTATTGCACGGGAGCTTGGAATCGGTTTTAACACAATTAAAAAAGCACTTGAATCTTTTACCGGTGTTTACAGAAGATTTGAAGTTAAGTATAATAAAAAAATAATGGTTGTTGATGATTATGCGCATCATCCGACCGAAACAACCGCAACACTTTCTGCAGTTAGAGCTGGGTGGAAGAGAAGACTTATTGCTGTTTTCCAGCCGCACCTTTTTACAAGGACTAGAGACTTTTATCAGGAATTCGGAAGATCATTTTTAAATTCCGATATTTTTATTTGCACGGATGTTTATCCCGCCAGAGAAAAACCTATTGAAGGAGTCTCCGGAAAACTGATTGCCGATGCAGCCAGGAATTTCGGGCATAAAAATGTTTTTTATGTTGAAGATAAAAATGAAATACCAAAAAAGCTTGATGAAATAGCTAGAGAAGGAGATATTGTTATTACAATGGGAGCGGGAGATATTTGGAAATATGGTGAAAAATATGTTCAGCTTATTGAAAGTAAATAAGAATGTCTGAACAAAAGAAAAATATTTTAGGCACATTTTTTTTCTTAATAATTATTTCTTCTCTGTTCTTTTTGGCGTTTTTCTCTGGGAGCAGGACGGATGAGAAGATTGAAAGCGTGAAAATTGAAGGGAATTACATGCTGGAGCAGAATGATTATCTGGCTTTTGTAAAATTGAAAAACATACGAGATTATAAAAATCTGACTCTATCAGTAATTAAAGACCGGTTTCAAAAGCATCCGTATGTTGAAAGAGCAGATGTGAAATTTGAAGATAAGAATAATGTGAAAGTATATCTGGCTGAGAAAAAAATTGCTGCGCTTATTGTAGAAGATTTGGAAACTTATTTTCTTTCCGGAACCCGTGAAATATTTCCTGTATTATCTCATACAAAGTTTATTGAACTTCCGGTTATTACTAATTCATCCATTTTCATGAAGAAAAGTAAAAATATCTACGGAGAAATAATTCAGGCAATTAAAATTATTAATGCAGCAGAACTTACAAATCCGAAATTACTTAAGGATCTTTCCGAGATTAATTTAAGAAACGGCGGAGATGTAATTTTAACGTTTAACGGAATCCGGCCGCCCGTAATTTTCGGCAGAAATGAAGAAGCAAGAAAGATGGTTTACCTCGAAGCAATTACCGAGAATGGATTCCAGAAAGAACAGCTGAATTATTCAGGAAATTATCTTGATTTAAGATTTATAAACCAGATTTTTATCGGAAAGGCGGATAATACCGAAAGTTTATCAATGACTGAAAATACAGGTCTTAATTAATGAAAAAAAATATTATCGCAGGTCTTGATTTAGGAACGACTAAAGTATGTGTAGTTATTGCCGAAAAGGTTGATGAGAACCGGCTGGATATACTTGGTTTTGGCGTTGCTCCTTCGGAAGGTCTGCATAAAGGACTTGTTGCAAACATCGGAAAAACAGCGGAAGCTATAAGAGCCGCAGTATCTATAGCTTCAAACAGGGCAGGTTTTAATATAACAACTATAAATGTGGGAGTTGCAGGAGAACATATTACAAGTATCCGCCATAGAAATTATGTAACCATCAGCAATGAAGATAAAGAAATTACCAAGGATGATCTCGATCGTCTTGAAGAAGATGTTAGAACAATAAGGATTCCATCCGACAGGCAGATTCTTCACATTATTCCGGAAGAATATTCGGTGGATTACCAGGGTGGTATCGAATCACCCATTGGAATTTCAGGGTCCCGTTTGGAAGCAACCAATCATATCGTCCTGGCATCTATCCCGGCCATACAAAATATTAGAAAATCGGTTGAAAGAGCCGGATTAACGGTTCAGGATTATATTTTGCAGCCGATTGCTTCGAGTTCATCTGTTCTGGAGGAAAGCGAGAAAGATCTGGGAGTTGCATTAATTGATATCGGGGGAGGAACCACCGATATAGCTATTTTTCACAATAAATCTATTAAACACACAAAGGTTATTGGAGTAGCTGGAAATCAGGTTACAAACGACATCAGGGAATCTTTAGGTATTGTTACTGAAGAAGCTGAAAACCTGAAAAAAGAGTACGGCTATGCCACCGATAATGCTATCATCAAGGATGAAGATATTCTTATTCGCGGAGTTGGCGCTAGAGGGAATACAAAAATTCCTGTTAGTCTTCTTACACAAATAATAAGCCTTAGGATGCGCGAGCTGTTTATTCTGATTGATAATGAATTAAGAAGCGCCGGATTTAAAAACAAAATTAAAGCAGGAATTGTATTGACGGGAGGCGGATCTTTATTAAAAGGATGCACCGAATTGGCTGAAGAAGTTTTTGGCCTGCCTGCTAGAATCGGTGTTCCTCAGGAATTAGGCGAAGGCTTATCGGATGAAATTGAAAGTCCCGAATTTGCAACGGTTGCGGGTTTAATAAAAGGTGTTCCCGGAAGTAAATCGAGTGAATACCAGGTTATGATCAGGCCGAAAAAACTAAAAGGCCGGAATAAAATTTCTTTATTAGTAAAAAAAGTTCAGCAATTTTTCGATGAATTATAAAAAAACAAATGAGGAGGTAACTATGTTGCGATTTGCCACATTGGACCGCAGCAAGGCATTGTCTGCTGTTCTAAAAGTTGTAGGAGTTGGCGGCGGCGGTTGTAATGCTATAGAAAGTATGATAAAACGGGGTTTAAATGGAGTTGAATATGTTGCGATTAATACTGACGCACAAGTACTAAACAGCAACACGGCTACCTACAAGATACAGGTCGGTACTAACATAACTAGAGGGCTTGGTGCCGGTGCTGATCCCAATGTAGGGAGAAAAGCTGTTGAGGAGGACCGTGAGAAAATTGCTGAGGTACTTGCTGGCAGCGACATGGTATTTGTGACAACAGGAATGGGAGGAGGAACCGGAACAGGCGGAGCACCCGTTGTAGCTTCTATTGCAAAAAGTACCGGTTCACTTGTCGTCGGAATAGTTACAAAACCTTTTAGATGGGAAGGTAAAAAAAGAATGCTGAATGCAGAGCAGGGTATCCAGGAACTAAAACAGTATGTTGACAGCTTGATTATTATCCCTAATGAAAGGCTTCTAAATATCCTAGACAAAAATGTAAATGCCTTTGCAGCATTTGATAAACCTAATGAAGTATTGTATGAAGCAACAAGAGGTATTGCAGATATAATCACTGTTGAAGGATTAATTAACGTTGATTTTGCCGATGTCCGAGCCGTTATGAACCAGAGCGGAGAAGCTTTAATGGGCTGCGGAATTGCCAGCGGCGAAAACCGTGCAGTAGAAGCTGCTCAAAAAGCTATTTCAAGTCCATTGCTCGAAGGAGTAAACATAAGAGGAGCTAAAAGTGTGCTGCTGAATGTTACCGGTTCCAGCAATTTGACCATGCATGAAGTAAATGAAGGTAATAATGTCATTTTTGAAGCAGCAGGTGAGGAAGCAAACGTCATCTTTGGATGCGTTAGAAAAGAAGAGATGAACGACTATGTTTCCTATACTGTAATTGCCACAGGATTTGACGGAGCTAATCAAAATTTCGGTTCAAAAAGCAGGCAGTACAGTAAATTAAAAACTAAAGAAGATTTCCGCGGAGGTTTTAATTTCTTAGAAAATCCTGATGAAATAAACAAGGAAGATCTTGAGATCCCGACAATATTGAGAGTAAAAAGTCCTAAATCAACTTTAGAAATAAATAAAGAAGAGGAAACTACGCAAAGCGGGTTTAATTTTACGCATTCAAACTTCTGGACAAAGGATAAAAATCAGGATAAAAAAGAAGAGGAAAATAAAAAAGATGATGATGAAAGTTCTTCTTTTCTGCGAATGATCATGGATTAAAATTTCGGAATTTTTACCGGTAAATTTTGCAAAAAACAATAGTTCTTTGATTTTAGAAGTAGAAAGAAAGCCCTTATAATGGCTTAAAAATTGAGGTTAAGCAATAAACTCTTGATAATTTTAAATAATTAGTACTGAACAAAAATTTAATAATTTTGGAGCAGGCATGAGTTTATTGGAAATCTTCGGAATCATTTTCTTGGCAGTTATAGTTATTAACTTTTTAATTGGTTTTTTCGCAATTAGAAATGCTGTTGAAGAAAATGAAAGTAATCGGGACTTTATTTATAATCCGGCTAAATTGGAAATAATTACCCGCCATTAATCATTATTCATCACTTAGACGTGATTCAATGTATGGCACTTCCTCCGAATCGACCGTAATTATAATCCTATTGGGCCTGCAGCATATTCTGCAATCTTCAATAAAATCCTGTCTTCCCTGAACTGTAAGATCCACCCATACAGTATTATGAACACCGCAGTACTGGCAAGTCCATACTAAATCTTCATCAGTAATCATAAGTTTATCCTTTCCAGTTGTTATCCTGCTATTGGATTAAATAGCAAAGCAAATCTATTTCATGTTTACAAATTGAGTCGGAAAATTAAAATCAGCTTCTTTAACTAACTTGATTATGGATTGAAGATCGTCAATTTTTCCTCCCTGCACGCGTATCTGTTCGTCTTGTATTTGAGCGTTTACTTTAAGTTTTGATTCCTTAATTATTTTTGTAATAAATTTTGCATTGTCTTTAGATATGCCGCTTTGTAATTCAATTATTTGTTTTAATCTTCCTCCGGCGCCGGTTTCAGGTTCTTTTAATTTTAATGCTTTTACGGATATCCCTCTTCTAATGAATTTGCTCTGCAGAATATCAATGCTAGCTTTAAGGGAATAATCATCTTTTGTATTAATCGTTATTATTTTTTCTTTTTTATTAAGTTCTATTGATGTATGCGAATCCTTTAAATCATACCTCTGATTTATTTCTTTTAATGCCTGGTTTACTGCATTGTCTGCTTCCTGAAAATCAATTTGAGAAACAATATCAAAGAAATGCGTCTGAGCCATTTTATTAATCCGGATTATTATAGATAATCAAACGTAAGAGATATGAAGGGTTTTGTCAAGGAAAAGGAATAGTTAAAAAAAAGCGGAAATAAAGATATTTCCTCTCACAGCTATTTCTATAAAGAAGTTTTATTTTGCCAAAATCATCTTGCGTACGGAAGAGAATTTGTTTTCAATGTCAAGTCTATAAATATAAACACCGCTTGCTAGGTGAGCTGCGTTAAATTCAATTTCATGTGAACCTCTGGTCATTTCTCTGTTTATAAGCTCGGAAACTATTTCACCTAGCAAATTATAAACTATTAATTTCACCTTTCCATTTTCCATTAAGGTAAACTTTATTGTTGTAGAGGGATTAAAAGGATTGGGATAATTCTGATTCAATGAAAAATCCTTTGCTTCTTCCACATTCTCCGAATTAGTTATAAAGCTGCCTTTATGATTCTCCGGCTGCGTTATATTTTCATATTGAGGGCCGGTTAATATTGTACCTATCATCCCCTCAAAATTCCAGCTTATTTCAGGTTTATTGATTTTAAATGAGTTCGAAGTTTCCAGACGAAAACTCCCAACTTTTTTGGAATAATCCGTGATATTATCACTGCCGGGCATGGATGCAAATGTAAGCTCATTAAGATTATCAGTTGAATTTATTCCAATGCTGCTTAGCGGAAAGTTGGTCAACTCTGAAGTGCCGTCTATATAATTAAATAATAAAGTCCCATTTTTTGTAAGATTATTATTAAAAGAAAGTACACATTGATAAGAAGTTAATTCAAATGAATCCCCGTTACTTTTAATATAAATATCGAATTCGTAGATATTGTTGCCGACAAATCTGCCGTTATCGATACTCATCGAATAATTTATCTGGGAAAAAGTTAAGGAATTTGAAAAAATGAACATAGAAATGAAAAAAGAAAGATATACACAATATCTGAGCATATTTAATATTACAGTTTGCAATTCATTCTCCCTAAATCAATTGATATAATACATTATTTCTCTTTGTGATTCACAGCAATTATGCCATTTGAAAAGTTCGATTATGAAAAAAAATAGAAGTAAACGATTTTTGTTGCAAAAAATTTGATGAGTAATAATTACCGGTTGGAAGAAAATGAAAGGATTTTTATAAGACCGTGATTTTAATAATAAAGGTCTGAATCTTACTGTAGAAATTCAAAAGATTTTTAAGCCGTATGAACTGCCGATAATAATGCTGACTTCCATCGGAAAAAATGATAGTGATATTATGAGCGGAATTTGCTGCTATTCTGACAAAACCGGTTTAGCCGACACAGCTTTTTGAAGTAATAACCAGAGTTATAACTTAAAATTCGATAATTCAAAAGAAAGTCCTCAGGAAACAGGAAGAAAATTTTAAAATACTCCCAAGCCACCCGTTAAGGATTTTAATTGCGGAAGATAATGTAATAAATCAAAAGGTTGCGGTAAAAATTCTGGAAAAATTCGGGTATAAGCCGGATGTTGCCGGAAACGGATTCGAAGTGCTTGAAGCCTTAAAGAAAAAGAATACAACATAATTTTTATTGATGTCCAGATGCCCAAAATGGACGACATTGAAGCAACAAAAAATATATGAAGAGATTATCCTAAGGAGAGCAGGCCCCGAATTACTGCAATGACGGCGGGAGTTCCACAACCGATAAAGAGCTATGTATGCAGTGCGGAATGGATGATTATATCGGCAAACCTTTTAAAAAAGAGGAGCTTATACTTGCTTTTGAACGCACCATAAATTTTGTAATTCAATAAAACTCTATTCAATTCTGATTTAATTTTCACTCAAACATTGATTTTTTCCTTCACAGTTCCTTATATTTACATCGTTTACTTAAACGGTTAAGTATTTCCCTAATTCTCATCTCATTTTGAAAGAAAACTGCCATGCAAAAGATTATCTATTCCATTTTAATTCTTTTTAGTTTATTATCTGTTCAATCTTGTTCCGGTAATGAAGAAAGGATAGAAATTTCTTTAGCTAACCCGAAGGACTTCGAACGGATGGATGAATATATCAGCATTAGTGCCGATAAACTCCTCTCAAAATTCGCTTTCAATAAAAATTCCTTCAAAGTTTTAGATGGAAATAAAGAAATTCCGATTCAATTAGAAAATCTTGATGGGAAAGAATATCTCAGTTTTGTATTAAGCTTTGGTTTAAAGGAGAAAAAAACTCTATACCTGCTCGAGGAGGACAATAAGACCGAAAAAAAATATACAAGCCGGGTTTATGCTGAAGTAGCAATGAAAGTTGATTATAAATTGGTTGATGGTAAATATACCGGCGGAAGATTTCAAAATTTTGACAGTCTTAAAGTTCCTTTAAATCATACCGATCACAATGCACTGTTTAAATATGAAGGACCGGGTTGGGAATCCGATAAAGTGGGATATCGTTATTATATCGATTGGAGAAACAGAATCGATATTTTCGGAAAGAAAACAAATGAACTTGTATTAAGAAATGTAGGTGTTAATGATATATACGCTAAAGATGATTCCTATCATAACATGCAGGAATGGGGAATGGATATTTTTAAAGTCGGGAATAGTCTGGGAATTGGTTCTTACGGGATGATGATCGGAGACTCAATTTATACGGTTTCTAAAAGAGACAGCGTATTTTGTAAAATATCGGCAAATGGTCCCGTGAAAGCTTCTGTTACGACTTTATTTTACGGTTGGCAGGTTGAAAATGATAAATATAATCT
>DAISZW010000114.1:8878-10901 GCA_036824595.1 Ignavibacteriaceae bacterium | reverse complement strand
ATATCCTTTAAAAAAATTCTTTCTTCGTTGTCGCAGAAAGAAAGCGCGGTTCCGGTTAAACCGGCTCTGCCTGTTCTTCCGATTCGATGTATATATGTTTCGGAGAAATCAGGAATATCATAATTAAATACATGCGATAATTTTTCTATATCGAGTCCGCGTGCAGCTATATCGGTTGCTACAAGCACCCTTGTCTGCTTCAATTTAAAACTATTTAATGCACGCTGTCTCGCACTCTGAGATTTATTCCCGTGAATAGCATCGGCATTGATCTTTGCTCCATTTAAATAGCTTGTAACTATATCCGCTCCGCGTTTTGTTCTTGTAAAAACGAGGGCAGATGGAACTTTCTCGTTTTTCAATATATGAATAAGTAATTTCTTTTTATCAGGCCTGGCAACAAAATAAACGGCCTGTTTAATAGCTTCAACGGTTTTTGATTCAGGGGTAACCTCAATTTTTACCGGGTGTAATAAAATTGTATTTGAAAGCTTTACCACTTCCGGCGGCATTGTAGCCGAGAAAAAGAGCGACTGCCTTTCAGCAGGAAGTTTATCAATAACCTTTTTTATATCGGCAATAAAGCCCATATCGAGCATCCGGTCTGCTTCGTCCAGAACAAAAAATTTAATATGATTTAGTTTTATATAATTTTGGTTCATAAGGTCGAGCAGCCTTCCGGGGGTAGCAACCAGAATATCAACACCTTCCCTTAATTTGTTAGTCTGATGCTGTTGTGAAACTCCTCCAAATATAACTGCAGTTCTTAACCCGGTATTTTGCCCGTAGGCTTTAAAGCTGTCGCCCACTTGTACGGCAAGTTCCCGGGTTGGTGTAATAATTAAAGCTTTTATAGTTCTTTTAGATTTGCCGTGCTCCCTCTGTCCGCTTAGAATTTGTAAAATAGGAATAGCGAACGCAGCGGTTTTCCCGGTTCCAGTTTGTGCACAGCCCAGGAGATCTTTTCCTTCAAGGATTAGAGGAATCGCTTCCTGCTGAATGGGAGTCGGTGTTGTGTAACCTTCGGTAACAAGTGCCTTTTTTATCGGCTCAAATAGATTCAGATTTTCGAATGACATATTTCTTTCTGTATAGTCTGCCGTTTAAAAAATCCTGATTAAATAAGCAGGAATATATTTTAAATCAGCTGTTTTGTTAAAAATAAGATTTGTTAAAAATCTGCAGTCAAAGGTGTGTTTAATGAAGGCATACTTTTAAAAATCACGCATGCTAATTTACGTTAATAAATCCATATAACAAAAAATTGAACGGCTTTAAGGCGGAAAAATCAAATAGCACGGACCTTTAAGGAAATATTTTCTTTTAATCCTGGTTAAATCCCCTAATTCCACTGCCGAGATATGAATGCTGGAGCTGAAGATAAAGTCAGCAGTTCAATTATAATTAATTTTTAAAGAATCTTAAAATTTAATGGAGATCTGTCGATAGATTTTATAACGTTCTCATTACATGGATTAAAGAAATTTCAATAATCATATTTCATAAATAAAATTATCCTTTTCTGAAAACTTTTTATTAATTATCTCTATAATTTCTTTTACATCGAAAGGTTTATAAAGGATAGAAGCGTTGAGAGTTTTTATTTCGTTATTTAATTTTTTATCCATATACCCGGAAGTAAAAATTATCAGCGGGTTATAAATATTTAATATTTCCCTTGCAGCTTCAAGTCCATTCATCTTTGACTGGAGGCCGATATCCATCAATATAATGTCCGGTTTTTCAGTCTTGGACACTGCCAGTGCCTTTTCACCTCCGCTGACCGGAGGAAGGACATTGATATTATTTTTCCTAAGCTGCATCCTAAGATTTAGAGCAACAATAGTTTCATCCTCCACAATCAGCAGTTTTAAGCGCTTCATAAAAGATTAAATCCTTTCGTTGTAAAGAATATCATAAATTTTATCGACCGGGGGGTTCCATTTCCCAGGTTCGATGACGCCCCAAGGGTCCGTTTTAATCTTACGATTGCAAAGCCGTTGCTGATTGAATTGAATAGGAC
>DAISZW010000114.1:0-8778 GCA_036824595.1 Ignavibacteriaceae bacterium | reverse complement strand
CTTACGTTTAAAATATATCCTTCATCAGTTATCTTAATTTTCTGCAGTGACAATTTACCATTTCTTTTATGAGAATCAATTTTTTATTTTTTTTGATCTGCTAAAAGAGAATAAATTGCCGTATCCAAAAATTTTCCATTAAAAAAATAATTCTCTTTAAAATACGCCTCCCTGAAGAAGTTATATCCTTCAAGCAGTTTTATTGAGGCTTTATTATCCGGATTTACATTAGCTTCAATAGAGTGCAGGTTCATAACTTTAAATCCATATTTAATTACTTCGGCCATCGCTTCCTTCATTATTCCTTTCCCCCAAAAATCGGGATGCAGCAGATATCCTATTTCCGCCCTGTAATGTTCCTTCCGAATATTCCAGTAGCATATAGTTCCAATTAATTTATCATTGCCTTTTAGTGTAATAGCCCAGGTTACAGATTCATTATTTTTTTCGAGCTCCGTTATTTTTTGAATAAACCCGGATGCTTCTTCCAGTGATTTAGCCGGAGGTCTGTCGATATATCTTATAACCTCCTTATCGGAGCGTAAAAAGAAAATTTCATCCGCATCGGTCATTTCAACCTTTCTTAAAAAAAGTTTTCAGTAGTAATTAAGGGAAACGGGTTGAACGTTATATTCAGCATTCGTCCCTCCAAGACTTAAAAGAAACCCAAATGACAGCTCTTTTTAAGGACAATTATTTTTTATTCCTCACATAAATCAATTTAAATTTGCCTTTTTGATTTTCTGCAATTTCGAATTTATTGATAGACTTGATAAGTGGAGTAAGCTTCTGGAACCCATAATTTCTAGGATCAAAATTCGGCTGTTTTTTTTGGAGAAGGTTCCCGACATCGCCTAAAAACGCCCAGCCGTCTTCATCAGTTAGATCGGATACAGTTGATGAAATTAGTTTAATAACGGCAGGTGTAATCTTTTCTATTTCATTTTTTTTATCAACTTTTTCCTGAGCGAAACCGGCTTCATTCTCATCGGATTTATTTTTGAGAATTTCGATATAAATAAACTTATCGCAGGCAACTATAAACGGCTCGGGAGTTTTCTTCTCCCCGATTCCAAAAACTTTCATCCCCGCCTCTCTTAACCTTGTAGCCAGCCTTGTAAAATCGCTGTCGCTGGAAACCAGGCAAAAACCGTTAACTTTTCCGGAATACAAAATATCCATAGCGTCAATAATCATTGCGGAATCAGTTGCATTTTTCCCTACGGTATAACCATACTGCTGAACGGGAATTATAGCATTTTCCAGGAGAGTACTTTTCCATCCGGAAAGAATCGGTTTTGTCCAATCCGCATAAATTCTTTTAATAGTAGGGTTGCCATACTTTGCAATCTCTTCCATCATCTCCTTTACATAAGCAGATGGAATATTATCCCCGTCAATCAAAACCGCAAGCTTTAATTCGTTGTCCATTTTTACTCGGTGAGTTTTATTAAAATTTTCTATTTAGTATTGCATATACTTAGAATAGTGCATATATAAAATAAAAGATATTTATTTAATTATCTTGTCCTATCTTCTCATACAACCCAACAAGCTGCAATTATTTATATTTGCCAATAATCTTTTTAAATATGCTTTCAAAATATTTTCAACTTCATAAATACCCTGAATTTAATTCGGTTGTCTTAAGGCATAACCTGCTTCAGCATTTCTATGAGGGGACTGTTTTTTTATTTGCCATAAGCTTTATTTCGGTTACCACAATTCTCCCGGTTTTTATAGAAAGAATAGGAGGGAATGCAATTGCAGTCGGTTCTGTAACTGTTCTCTGGACTTTGGGATTAAATCTTCCCCAAGTGCTTTTTATAAGATTTTTCAACTTCAGGGAAAAAGTAAAACCGGGTATGCTGAAATACGGCCTGATTTACAGGATGATGTTTATTATCATCAGCTTTATCTGCTCCGTATTCCTTGGAAAATTAGACAGTAATATTTCTGTCCCTTTAATGTTGATTTTGATTTTCACAGCTGCTATTACCGGGAGCAGCTCCGGACTTTTCTGGTATGATTTCTTTTCAAAAACAACACCAATCAAACTTCGGGGAAGACTTCTTGCAATAAGATTATTTTTAGGTTCAGCTTTAGGTATACTGGGAGGCTCGGCTGTATCCGTAATATTATCTTCAGTCCTATACCCGCATAATTTTGCGTTATTATTTTTGATATGCTTCTTTTTCAGCATGGTGTCTTTTTATTTCTTAACAAGGTTAAAAGAACCCGTTTTGCCCGAACGTTCTATATCAAAAGACAAACCGGCTAAAGCCGAACAAATTTCATTAAAAGAAATTTTATCGCGCTCAAAAAAAATTTTAAAAGAGAATCTCAACTTTAAATATTTTCTGATTGCCGATGCATTAATTTTAATGTCGCTTACAGCGTCTGCTTTTTATCCCGTATATGGAATAAAAGAATTTAATCTGCCTACCTCGTACGCCGGTACATTTACAATAATTTTAATGGCCAGCCAGGTTATAGGGAATTTTTTCTTCGGATATATTGCCGATTTTTTCGGGCATAAAATTAATGTGCTCATTCTTGCAGCCTGTTCCGCCGCGGCTAGTTTAACTGCGGTTGCCGCAAATAATGTCCTGTTGTACGGAATTGTTTTTTTCTTTGCAGGATGCACTCTGACACTGCAGGGAATTTCAAGGATTGCGATTGTTGTTGAAATGTGCAGTGAATCTGAAAGACCGTTTTATATAGGACTGCTCAATTCAGTTACGGCACCGACTATTTTGTTCGGAGTAATGGGAGGTTTTTTAGTCACCATCATCGGTTATATCCCGGTTTTTATGATTTACTTTTTAATCTCAATGATTGCCTTTTCGTGGCTCTATAAAAAAGTAAATGAGCCGCGTAAATTAAAGATTGCGGATTTCTGAAGAAGTAATTTGCTGTAAATTGTTTCGTCCCTTTTAGATTCATTGAAAATACAATGAAATCTATTTCACAAGAACCTTCTTTAATTCCTGAATTCCTTTTTTTATCTGGTTTTTTTCAAAAGCAGTATAACCTAATAATAGCCCGGGATTCTGAAAATATTTTATCGAATACTCCGAAAGCGGTCTTACAATGATTCCTTTTTTCAGCGCTTCCTCCGCTGTTTTTTTATCGTTCGATTTTTTTGGAAGCCATGCAATAATATGCATACCCGCCGGCGAAGCTTCAGCTTTTACAACTCCTTTTAATTCTTTGCGGATTTCGGAAATTAAAAAATCCTGACGCTGCTTATAAAGCATGCGCATTTTCCGAAGATGTCTTGTAAAATATCCCTCATCAATAAACCTTGTCAGGACAATCTGTTCAAATATAGGATTCTGCCTGTCCGTTAAAGATTTTGCAGTAGCGAAAAGATCCCTCATTTCTTTATTCGGCAGTACAAGATAGCCTATACGCAGCCCCGGAAATAATACCTTGCTGAATGTGCCCAAGTATAAAACTCTTTTAAATTGATCCAGTCCCTGTAAAGAAGGGAGTGGTAAACCTGAATATCTGAATTCGCTGTCGTAATCATCTTCAATTATCCAGCACTTATTCCTGCTTGCATACTGAAGCAGACTTAATCTTCTTGAAATGCTCATAACAAGTCCAAGGGGAAATTGATGAGAGGGTGTTGTAAAAATCAAATCAGGTTTCGGATTACTTTTTACCGAGTATTCCAGGTCTATTCCTTCTTTATCAACAGGGCAGGGTGAAATTTCAGCATCGGCAAAGATCATTGCTCCGCGCGCACCGAAGTATCCCGGATCTTCAAGCCAAACAACACTACCCGGTTTAAGCAATACCCGGCTTATCAGATCCAGGCCCTGCTGCGTGCCATTAATAATTATTATCTGGTCGCCCGTACAATTTACGGCTCTATATTTTCTTAAATAATTTGCAATTGCTTCTCTTAGAGGTTTAAATCCTGCTGCATCACCATACCCTAAATGAAGACTAGGAAAAGCCTGCGCCGTCCGGTTAATTAATCTTTGCCATGTTTTAAAAGGAAATTCGGTAAATGAAGGGATACCGTTTTGAAATGGTATTACCTCATCCAGATTTCTGTATCTGGAAATTAATTCCATCGGACCGGCGCTGTTTTTCAGCTTCTTAACAAACGGCTGGTCCGGCTGCTCCAGCAAATCTAATTTAGCCAAGCCGGCAGGAACTTCATCACCGACATCTTTTAATGGAGAATTTATTGAATATAATTTTTTCTTTTCATACGAATTTCTGCTTTTATCTCTTCCAATTCCTGCCGGTTTTCTTGCAGGATCGAAGAAGTTATCCGGTATTTCGCTGACATAAGTTCCCGAACCGGTTTGTCCGGTTAGGTAGCCTTCAATTAAAAGCTGTTCGAATGCAAGGGCAACCGTATTCCTGGAAATTTTTAATTCCGATGCAAGGGATCTTGTTCCCGGAAGCCGCTGTCCCTTTGAAAATTTACCTTCTAAAATTGCGCTCCTGATTGTTTCATAAAGCTGTTTATAAAGAGGTATACCGGATGAAAAATCAAGCTTAAAAGAAATTACAGGGATCTCCTCAATCTCTCTGGACATAGCTGAACCTTATGAAGTGGCTCTATAAAAATATCCAATATCGGATCTTTTGTAAAGGCCGATGATTTTTTATGTTGCGCTGCAGCATTCCAACAACAATCGTTATGAGCAGCCATTGAACACCGAAAAAATAATTGCTACCCATAGGACGAAGATAAAAACAAATGCCATTAGAGCGGTATACGACTCTAAAGAGATTTTAAAAATTATCGATGAAAGTTTTCTATGCCACCTAGGATTTGCAGTAAATAATCAGCCGTTTGTTATCCCGGTATGTTACGGAAGGAAGGATGACAGGATTTATTTTCATGGTGCTAAAGGAAGCAGAATGTTCAACACTCTTAGAAGCGGAGCAGAAATATGCGTTACAATTTCTATTGTCGATGGAATTGTTCTAGCCAGATCTGCATTTAATCATACAATTAACTACAGGTCGGTAGTGATTTTCGGGAAAGCTCATGAATTGAATAGTCCGGCTGATAAGGCGGATGCTTTAAAAATTATTACCGAACATATTATTCCCGGAAGATGGAGTGATGTACGTAAGCCGACTGAAAAAGAATTACACGCAACCTCTCTATTCAGTTTAAATATTAATGAAGCCTCGGCAAAAATAAGATCAGGTCCTCCAATTGATGATGAAAATGATTTAGAATTGGAAGTCTGGGCCGGCGTGCTTCCCTTAAAGATTATAGACGAAAAACCGATTAAGGATGATTCAGTAAAAAATAAAGTGCACAACAACTTCCAAATACCCGATTATATTAAAAATTATAGAAAGAACGGCAAGAGTATTCCTGAAAAAAGGATAAAATAATTATGAGAGAGGGAATAGGAAGCGAACTCGCTAAAAATGAAATTGTAAAAAAAATTAAAACCGGGATTGAACGCTTTACTGTTGCCGGAACTGCAAGCTGTATTGCCGGTGTTGTTATAAATGCTGGTCTTTGGGGATTAGGACTTCCTTTAATACTATCAATATTAATTTCATTGGTTCTTTCCGCGATCGGAACTATGCTGCTCGCACCCAGATTACCGGTTGCGCTTAACGAAATTAGAAAACGAAAACCATGGTTAAGTGCTGTATGGCTTATTCTTGGAATTGCGGCTCTTGTACAGACAGTGAGACTATCAGTTTTCATGATCGATCCGGCGCTTTCTCAATTTTCTATTTTCCCCGGGGACAAATGGCACATTGAACACTGCTGTTTAACTGCATACAATGAAAGTGCACGCCTCGTTGTAGAAGGTGAAAAAAATATTTATGATCCTAAAAATTATCTTGACCGAAAAGAGGCTGGCTTCAATATAGATCTATATCATTATCCACCACCCTTCCTTCTGCTTCCAATTATGGTTCGCGCAGCAGCCGGTAATGATTTCTTAAGTGTGCGTGCAATATGGTTTGCATTGAATGCATTAACATTACTGCTTGCAATAAGTCTAGTAATTTACCGTCTAGAGCCGGAACGGCGTTTAAGGGTAATTGGATCAGCCCCGCTTGTCTGGTTTTCTATGCCGGTTATGGCCGGGCTTCAGATGTCAAATGTGCAGATCATGGTTGTTTCAATATCTATTATTGCATGGGCTTTATTTCCGCGCAAAGCAGTTTTCGGAGGTGCGCTGCTTGCAATGAGTTCAGTAGCAAAAATTTTTCCCGGGATATTATTCATCTATTTGCTGGCAAGACGGAAATGGCGTGAAGTATTGTGGACCGGAGGTATCGCTGCCGGTCTTATATTACTCGGATTTTTAGTTGTCGGAACTCTTCCATTCCAAACATTTATGGAATATGAACTACCCCGTTTATCAAGCGGCGAAGCATTCTCCGGTCCTTTTTCAAAACCGTTTGCAATTGCTAAGAATATGGCGCCTTTTGGTATTCCGCTTAAGTTCGGTGAATTGGGAATGCCTGGAATGACGCTGGAAATAGGGAGAATCTTTTCAATGATTTACGTTATGGGGATTGTAAGTTTGGCATTCTGGTCAGCAAAGCGTAAACCTCGTTCTGTCACGGAATCATTTTCAGTATGGCTTTCACTTTTAAGTCTTGGTACACTTGCTAGCCCCTTTGCACCTGCAAATTATGTATTAGTATCTCTTATATTGTTAGTGTGTCTCGATGGTGAGATTTTTCATCTGCGGTCTGCGTTGATCATCTGGCTATTAATTTGCATTCCCTTCTTCTTTTCCAGAGAAGCACCTTTTTTACTACAGGTGATTTTAAACCTCCCTGCACAAGTTCTCGCTATTGGAATTCCCGCTTTTATACTCTTGAGAGCAGGGATTAAATATCCAAAGAAAGAACGGTATATGAGCTCATTTCTCCCAAGTGAAACCGAAACGGGGCTCATTAAAATTCCGTTAAACTAAAAAAATGGAATAGAAAATTTTAAAAAAAATTTTTGAAGGCTCTTTTCTTGGCAGAAGAGTTTTCTCTTTTATTTAACTCAGAAACTTCTTCAACAGGCTGTATAAAAGAATTATTGAAAAATATGGAACATTGAACAAGAGTTTTTTAGGCTTGTTTTAAAGGTAATAGTATTTCAATGAAATTGAAGCAGGCTACAGCAGGGGAATTTATAAAGATGTAAAGAAAATGATTTTGTTAAAATAAAATTACTGTAGAGTAAATTGAATTAATTATCTAAAACAAAATGGAGGGCCTTTATGAAATCAGCAATTATCTTTTGTTTACTAATTTTTATTGTTCATTCGGTATATGGACAAATTCCGCGAACCATTACCTATCAGGGAGTACTGACAGATTTATCGGGCAGTCCCAAATCTGATGGAGATTATTCAATTGCATTCAGCTTCTATGAAACGGCAGAAGGGGGAAGCGCTTTGTGGACTGAAACAAAAAACCTGGCTGTTAAAAAAGGATTATTTTCAACGTCGCTCGGAGATCTGACTCCGTTTGATTCAAATGTAAAGTTTGACAAACAATACTTTTTAGGGATAAAAGTAGGAGATGAAGCTGAACTGTCTCCTAGAATTCCGCTTACATCTGCAGGATACAGTATTATAACAGATGATGTAGCCGACGGTAAAGTGGTAAAGAGTTTAAACGGTTTAAAAGACAATATCTTAATTGAAGGAGGCGGCGGAACCACTGTTACTGCATCTGAAAATAAGATAACAATTTCAAGCTCCGGCGGAGGCGGGACAGGCATACTAGGGATTCAAAATACAAACAATACCCTGAATATTACCGAACCAAACGGACCCACGGCAACTGTAAACGTTAAAATACCTCTTATACTTGAAGGTGATGCAGACGATTATCTGTTTACAGCAATTAATACTGCGAATGGTCACGGCATTAAAGGATCGTCTACAGGTGTAGGAGTTTATGGTGAAAGTGATGATTGGTACGGTGTATACGGATTCAGCCCTGCAGGATACGGTGCCGGAGGAAAAAGCAACACCGGTACTGGAGTTTCTGCTGAAAGCGGAACCGGGTATGGATTATATGCTTTTAGCGAGTTTGGTCATGGAATTCATGCCGGCAGCGTTAATGATTACGGGATCGTTGGAATAACTACTAACGGGTGGGGGGGTGTTTACGGTGAAACAACCGGAAAGGCACATGGTATTTTAGGTTATCATAATAGCAATGATCAATTATGGGCCGGTGTTTACGGATTTGGCGGAAGCGAGAATTACGCGGGAAGGTTCGATGGTACTGTTTTGAACTACGGAAGCGTTTATATCTATAATGATCTTTCTGTTTACGGCGATGAATATTTTGGGACAGATCATCCTCTGGATCCTGCTAATAAATACCTGATCCATTCAGGCGTTGCAAGTTCTGAGCGGATGAACATTTATAATGGAAATGTAGTAACAGATGTTTCCGGTTCAGCGGTTGTAAAACTGCCTGATTATTTTCAATCTTATAATACTGATTACCGTTATCAGCTCACAGTAATAGGACAGTTTGCTCAAGCTATTGTTGATAAGGAAATTTCCAACAATAGTTTTACCATCAGAACTGACAAACCTAATGTAAAAGTATCCTGGCAAATCGCTGGTATCCGCAATGATCAATATGCAAGACTGAATCCTTTTATTAATGAAAAAGAAAAGAGCCTTAATGAAAAAGGAAAATATTTAAGACCTGAATTATTCGGACAGTCTGAAGAGAAAGGGATTCATTATGTAAAAGTTGAAAAACGAAATGATCCCAGTTCGAAATAATAGAATAATTGAG
>DAISZW010000283.1:0-3010 GCA_036824595.1 Ignavibacteriaceae bacterium | reverse complement strand
ATAGTAATTTTAATAATTATCCTTTTAATGATACTCCTTCCTTTCTTATTTAAAGGAAAAATTATTGAACTCGTAAAAAGCGAGGCAAATAAAAATTTAAACGCCACCCTGAATTTCGAAGATGTTGGATTAAATTTCTTTTCGAGCTTTCCTGATTTAACTTTAAGCCTGGATGAGCTTTCCATTGTTAACAAGGCGCCGTTTGAGGGAGATACTTTAGTAAGATTAAAAGAATTTTCCGCAACTGTAGATCTATGGAGCGTAATCGGGGGAGATCAAATCAAGGTTGAGGGGATATCTTTAATAGAGCCGTCAATTTTTGTTTATGTTCTTGAGGACAGCACGGCTAACTATAACATAACTAAAGCCGATACGGCAGCAGCGGTGACCGATACATCAGCGGGGGGAGATCTTGCAGTTACGTTGAAAGAATATTCGATAGAGAACGGTACGGTTGCATATATAGATCAGACATCGGATATGGCTTTAATGATCAGGAATCTGAATCATTCGGGTGAGGGAGATTTTTCAAAACAAAATTTTATGCTTGAAACCGATACTGAAATAGGCGAACTGACCCTTGAGAAAAGCGGAATAAAATACCTGAACAAGGCTAAGGCCAAGGCGGAGGTAAATCTAAATGCGGATATGGCTTCAAAGAAGTTTACGTTTGAGGAAAATGAATTCCAGCTGAATAATTTGAAATTAAAGTTTGACGGATTCATACAGCAGCTTGAAGAAGGAATGAACATGGACGTGACTTTCGCTTCGGTGAATAATGAATTTAAGGATATTATCTCTTTAATTCCGGCAGTATATACACAGAATTTCGACGATCTGAAATCCTCAGGCACAATGAGTCTTAAAGGAAGCGCAAAAGGTGAATACAAGGAAGAGAAACTTCCCTCTTTTGTAGTTTCGGTAATTGTTGATAACGGCAAATTCCAGTACCCGAAGCTTCCTACCCCTGTAAACAATGTTAAGATGAACCTGGAAGTAAATAATCCGGGAGGAGATGCGGATAAAACCGTTATAAACATGAAATCTCTTCATCTTGAATTGGGCACCGAACCGTTTGATGCAAGTCTGCTTGTAAAGACCCCGCAGTCTGCTCCTTATATCGATATGAAAGCAAAAGGGAAAATCGATTTAGGGAAATTGAAGAATGCTCTTTACATGGAAGATGTAAATAAGCTGGAGGGGATAATTAATTCCGATTTCAGTGCAAAAGGGACAATTGCTACGGAAGATGTAAAATCGATTGAAAATATTTCCGCACAGGGGAATATTTCGGTAAGCAATATTGTTTACGGCGCTTCAACACTGCCGGATGAGGTAAGGATCAGCCGGGGCAGCCTGGTTCTTACTCCCAAGCGCTTCAATTTAAATGATCTGAATGTTCAAATCGGCAAAAGCGATTTAAATGCAAACGGACAGCTTGAAAATATGATCTCTTATGTTTTAAGCAACGGTACGATCAAAGGAAATCTCTCATTAAGCTCAAACTTTTTTGATGTTAATCCTTTTATGACCGGCGATGAAGAGACACCGCAGAAAACGGCAGATACTTCAAAAGTAAAAGCCACGTCTCTTCCGAAAAGAGTGAACTTCACACTGAATTCAAATTTTAAAAAAGTTATTTACGATAATCTCACGCTGAGTGATGTAAAAGGAGTTATAGTTATTGCAGATGAAAAAGCTGTATTGAAAAATTTAAGCATGAATACTCTCGGGGGAAATATAATTGCAGACGGTTCTTATCATGCCCCGGAAGGAGAAACTCCCGACATAGCATTCAATCTTAACATCAGCAACTTAGGATTTAAAGATGCATTCAAAAGTTTTGTAAGCGTGCAGAGGTTTGTTCCCATGGCTAGGTATATCGACGGGAAATTTAACTCTAAGCTTACTTTAACTTCCTCGCTTGATGCAAACATGCAGCCTGTCTGGGATTCATTCAACAGCAAAGGATCTTTCAGCATTAAGAATGCAGCTATAAAAGATTTTAAGCCTCTGCAGGCCGTAGGCAATGCGCTGAACCTGGATGTTTTGAAAAACCCGGCACTAAATAATGTAGCAACAACATTTACAATAACCAACGGCAGATTGTATGTTGATCCATTCAACTTTAAAGTCCTTAATTATGATGTTGTCGTTTCAGGTTCAAACGGAATCGATCAGTCAATAGATTATTCGCTGGGGGTAAAGATCCCGGTGTCGAATTTAAAGCAGCAGGGGAATAAAGCAATAAGCAGCATCCTGAAAAAAGATGTAGAGCTGATAACAGCAAGCACTGTGGAAGTTAAGGCAAACATTAAAGGCACCATAAACGATCCTTCAGTCTCCACTTCTGCAGGCGATATAGTTGAAGATACGAAGAAGCAGGTGACAGAGGCGGTAAAAGAAGAAGTGAATAAGCAGATTGAAGAGAAGAAGCAGGAGGCACAAAAGGAAGTTCAAAAACAGGTGGACACAGTAAAAACCAAGCTGCAGAAGGAAGTTTCCAAAAAGCTGAAGGATTTATTCAAGAAGAAATAGGAAAATTTTTATAGAGATGACCTGCCTGCAGTTATTTCGATTGGGCGCCAAGGCAAGAAAAGCAGGCAGGCCGAATTTATCTCTTCCCCTTACAATTTCAACTAATTTGTCATGCTCCAAAGGTCGTCAGACTCCGCAGAGTTCATAGAATCTCGTTGAGTCCGACAGACTCACCGGAGTCTGGCGACCGTTAGATTCTACGGAATCTAACGATCAGACGGACTCTGCGAGCGAGCCTCGCTTTCAGCGGGTTTCAGCATCTTCTTTCAGCATCTTCCTTTTCAGCCCTCAAGAAGATCCCGAAATTCTTCGGGATGACACTTTGCTCTACTTGTCCGAAACTATTTAATCATAATCATTTTCTTTATTGAAGAATAATTCCCGTTTACGCTTTCCGCGGTTAATCTGTATATATAAACTCCGCTTGAATATTTTGAACCGCCGAATTTTACTTCTTTATATCCCGCTGTTT
>DAISZW010000282.1:0-3018 GCA_036824595.1 Ignavibacteriaceae bacterium | reverse complement strand
TCCTGCTTTGCCACACCAGGGGTCTTTTTGGGCTTTTTCATTGTAAATTCTATTGAGCTTTGATTCTGCTTCTTCCCATCCCTATAAACAATCCTATAACATTTTCGCCGAAAACATTCCATGCAACCGATTCCCCTCCCTGTATAAAAGTATTATTCACAACATTTTGGCCTGAACGGGAGTTGTAGTAATTCAGATAAGCTTTATCAAAAGAACAAACTTCAATGAAAATTCTGTCGGAGTACGCAGAAGAAAGGTAAATCTGCGGAATTACCTCAGTTCTTACAGATAAAGTTGCAGAGGTATTTAACCCGGAATTTTGAATGATTGAAGAAAATTCATGGGCTGAAGCGATAGTATCACCTGATCCGCTTGCAATGACAATCCATTTGCCTCCATAGACTTCCCCTTCCCTGGGAGTAATGAAAGCCTCAATATAATCGGCTTCTTTTAAAGCATTATTTATAGAAGGTCTTTCAGGAATTATAGTTTCAGCATAAATAGATTTCCCATCAACCTTCCCGATTAATTCGTATTTATCCCCTTCTTCAATCACCAGACTGTCTTCCGGCAAATAAAGGCCGTCAGCTTTATAATGCAGCGGAACAATCTTCACGGAATTAATTCTTAAATAAGAGACAACATTTTTCAGTTCTGCTTTCTTTATATCATAAGTTTCATCAATTGGTAATGTGCGGGTGAAAGTTACACCCGTAAAAAAAGTTTCTGCTGATAATTCCGCGGAAACAACAATTCTCTCCCTGTATTCAATTTTTGTTTCCACCACATCAACATTTTCACAGCCATGGTAAAAAATGATTGAAAGTAATGCAGCAGCTATAGAATTTTTCATGTTTAAAATTTTACATCAATGCCGAATGACGGAATAAATGGAAATAATGTAATTTGATTAAGCACAACATTTTTCGAAGCGCCCTCAGCCGTTTCATAAGTAGTATAATAAGAAAACGGATTCTGCCTGTTATATAAATTATAAATATTAAGGTATGCTTCAAACGGTAAATTTAAAAACTCAAACTTATATGAAGCATTCAGATCAAGCTTATGGTATGCAGGCAGGCGGTAGGCGTTTCTATCAGTATAGTCGATCCTGATCGAAGATGAATTGTTAAGCCCTATATCCGGGAATTGATACTGGCCGGCAGGGACTGTATATCCTTGTCCGGTTGCGTATGTCCATGAAGCTCCGAAACTCAATTGTTCCGTTAGATTGTAAGCAAGAATAATTGAGACATCATGTCTTCTATCGTAGCGCGGATAAAATACTTTTCCGGCATTTAGTCCCTCGAATTTTCTTTTAGTCCATGATAAAGTATACCCGATCCATCCGGAAAAACTGCCGGCACGTTTATTAAGAAAGAATTCAACGCCGTAAGCTTCGCCTTCACCGGTTGTCAGGAACTCACTGACGGATACGCCGGGTTTAAATACGGGTGCATTTTTAAACTCATAAAGATTTTTCATTTCTTTATAATAACCTTCAACCGAGAGCTGGTATTCATGATTGCCGAAAAAAGAATCAAACCCGAATACGTACTGTCTTGCTTTTGCCGGTGCAATTTCGTCGGAAGAAGGATACCAAAGATCCGTCGGAAGAGAGATATCATTTCTGATTATAAGATGAAGAAACTGATGTGCTTCTGCAAAAGCAGCATTAATTTTAAAATTCTCGCTGAATGAATAGGAAGAGGATACCCTCGGTTCAAAACGGAAATATTTTTTAGATTTAAAATAATACAGCCTGCCTCCCAGATTAGCTTCAAGCTGCGGTAAAATCCGCCAGCCGTCTTCCAAATAGAATGCAGCCTCGGTTGCCGTGATTCCCTGTTCTTCATTTAAATTTCTTTCAAGGATCTCATCGTAAAAATCATTGTAAATGAGGTTATAGCTATGAACTGCAACTTCAGCACCTGTTTTCACGGTATGTGCTTCGCTGAAGTGTATTTCCGCGCTTATCTTTATAAATAAATCGTTGAGAATTGAAGAAGAAAAATAACTGGGAGATTCTGCATTTGGAGTTTTATCGTTTAAAATCGAACGGAAACGGTAATCTACATAACTTATGGAGTTGTTCAGGAAAACCGATTTTGAGTTTATTTTCAGCCAGCTAAGGCTGACGGCATTATTCTGCCATTCAATATTGTAATCATTATCTATACCGGCAGAAGGGCTGTAAAGATTATCCCGGCTTAAAGTCCCTTCAACCCAGAGTATGTCGCTTGCGCTTACATTGTAGGAAATTTTAGAATTCAGGTCATGATAATTATATCTGGGTATAATACTGTTCTCGAAAAAATTATTCTGAATGACATCATAATACATTTTTCTGCCGGAAAATAGATAAGTAGAATTTTCCCCAAGCGGACCTTCGAGCACAAAACGGGAGCTTAATGTACCCAATCCTATCAATCCTTTATTCTTTTCCTTCGTACCGGAGCGCAGCCTTACATCCAGCACGCTTGAAAGTCTGCCGCCGTACTCTGCCGGGAATGCTCCTTTAATCAGTTTTACGCTTTGTACCGCATCAGAATTAAAGCTGCTGGAAAAATTTCCCAGATGTGCCGGGCTGTAAAATATAACTCCGTCTACAAGAGTTAAATTCTGATCCGGCGAACCACCCCTTACATACAATCCGGAGGTCATTTCGTTTGCCGTTTGAATTCCGGGGAGAAGCTGCAGCGCTTTAAAGATTGCAGCCTCGCCGCTTAAAGAAGGAAGCTTTGTTAAAAGCTCAGGCGGGATATTAATCGTACTTATCTGCGCTTCTTTATTTTTTTCACCGGTAATATAAATTTCTTCAAGATTTATATTTTCTGCAATCATTTCAAAGTTATACTGTACCGATTTACCCGAAGCAACTATTTCAACTTCTCTTATTAAGGGTTTATATCCTATATACCTTATAATTAAAAAATATTTGCCTTTTAGAACTCCAGGTATGGCATAGAAACCGTAGCTGTTTGTAACCGTACCGGCAAACGGCGGGTAGAGGGTATT
>DAISZW010000113.1:0-10994 GCA_036824595.1 Ignavibacteriaceae bacterium | reverse complement strand
TCGGATCGATAACAAAAACAGCACGGACAGCTTTTGTATTGCTTTCACCCGGCTGAATCATCCCGTATTTTTTTGCCACTTCCATAGTAATATCTTCAATAAGCGGGAATTTTACTTCTATATTTTTCATCCCCTTATATTCAATTTTCTCTTTAATTGTGCGCAGCCATGCGATATGACTGTAAAGTCCGTCTACAGATAATCCCACAAGCCTGCAGTTGGCTTTTGCAAACTGATCTTCCATAGAGGCAAATGTCATAAATTCCGAAGTACAGACGGGCGTAAAGTCTGCCGGATGACTGAATAGTATTACCCAGCTTCCTTTATAGTCTGCCGGAAAATTTATTTCGCCCTGTGTTGTTACAGCTTTAAACTGAGGTGCAGGTTCGCCAATCCTTGGCAATGATATTTGATTGTTATTGTCCATTTTAGTTTCCTTTGATTTGTAGTTTATATTTTTTAAGATTTTATACATGTCAGATGAAAAATATCATATATAGATTCATCTGGGATAGTATAACGTTTATATTGTAGTTAATATTTTATGCAATTCGTAATCCTTTATGATTTTAGAATTCATTAAATCAAGCATTACGCATTTTTGCGTTACATAAGCGGCAGTTTTCCCATTTAATTTTATATCTCTTTTAATACAAGAATACCATATTTACAGCAAGCGAAATGCATATATCCAACAGGGCTGTCGAATAAATGAAGAATTATTTCATAAGCAATTTCAGTCGAAATTACAACCGGATATATTTTATTTTGAAGTAATCCCCGCAAGTGGAAATGCTCCTCAAATAATATTGTTTAAATTTTCAAGCCATCTAATGTATACGATGTTGTTTACATGGCAGGCATCAATATCATAGGTATTAATGGTTAACGGATTCTCAATAAAAATCTTCCCACTTTTTTTTGTTTGAAACAAAAAATTCCTTTCAATTTTTTTTCCCATTTGCAACGAATCCTTTATTTAATCCGGTGTTGATCTCTATTATGTGCCGATATTTACTAATAAGAATCTTCTTTAATTCTTGAGCGGATATTTTCCCCCTCGGATGCAATTTACCGTATCTGATTGTGTGAAGTTTATCCATTAAATCAAATCCTTTAGAATTAAAATCGGCAATCAAGAATCTGCCGTCAGCCGAATGGATGCGAATAATTTCGTCCAGGCTTTTGAAAGGATCATCAAGTTCGTGAAGAGTATCTATGCAGACAATATTTTCTATTGAATAATCCGGGAAAGGAATTCTTTCAAGATTAAGCTTGATATACTTAACTTTATTCAAATATTCTTCAGTTATTCTTTTTTCACTTTCAGATTTTAATTCAAAATTATAATCGCCGGTAATAATGCGGTAATCCATCCGCGATAATATAGAAGCTGCGCGGCCTGTTCCCGTTGCAACATCAAGTATAAAATTGTCTTTAGGGAATTCTGCAGCACTAATTAATGAAAAGTATTCATCCATTAAATCGTAACCCCACTTATTAAGAAGCAGGTCACTTTCGGATTTCGGAATGGATTGATAGTGAACCATCAATAACCCAGTAAATAAATTATTGCGCCGGTTGTTAATCCGAAAACAAGATTGAATACTTTTATCATTAAAGAATCTTTTACGGAATAGGAAAGCATAGGAAGCATACCGTGCCCGTCCTGCACAACCGAACTTGTAAACAAAACGGAGAACGGAATTATTCCCTTTGCAAACATCATTACAAAAATCAAATGCGGGCCGGATTCAGGAATTATGCCTATAAGCGCGCCCAGAACCAGTAGCAGAAAGGTGTATTCGGAAGAAATACTTTTTAGATTAACAAAGGTCATAGCATACTCAACCAGAAACAAAGCACCGAAAGTCCATAAAAAAACTTTTAATAAATGACCTTTGATAATGTGGGACCAAATGTGGTCTTTAAAATAATGTTTGTAGCTTTCCGCCCCGGGATGATATTGTCTGAACTCGCAGTCGGTGCAGGTTTGTATATTAAATTTTTTAACAAGGTAATCTGTAGAGTATCCGGCTAAAATACCAAGCAGAAATAAAATTCCGAACATTATAAGAGCTGTTTGCGGGAACATGGCAAGCATAATAAATTGTTCATCACCGGCAGTAGCGAGCATTAAACCGGTAAGCGCGCCAAAACTAATCATACCATGAATATAAAGGGAAACGCCCGCGAAAGAGCCGAGGCAGCCCGGCGCTGCACCGAGTAAAGAAGCAATAAAATATTGTTTCCATTTTTTCCCTGTTTGAAGAATAGATTCCAGCTTCCCCTTGGTTTTTACATTTATAAAATCAACGGCTATCATCATCAACAGGACAAACAGAGTTACTTTAAGCGATTCTTTAATGACATTAATTAATATTTCCATATTACTTTAACCGATTTAAATAATTTGTAACCATCATAAAATGTTTTTATCTGATCATGATTTGCTTTCAGGTTCCATTTATTTACCTTCAAAATAGTTTTTTTTATTTCCATACAAGTAAAGCCATCCTTTTATATTTGATTAAAAATAAACCCGCATCCATAGTTCTGATTTTTGTTTTACCTGGCGGCTGCCAAATTCTGTTTTATCGCTGCCGGTTAATATTGAAGGCCATAACAGAAACTCGATATTTGTAACCGGTTTATAACTCAATAAAATTGAAACGTGAAAGCTGTTGTCATTCAGATTATAAATTGTAAAAAAAGAAGGAGTGAAATAGAGCCAGTAAAACGGTTCCGGCTGAATTATTTTTAAATAAAAATAATCCTGCATAATTACATTATTTCTGAAATAAGACTGAGCATAAGAAAGAGCTTGTTTTTTTATATCGGAATTGTCACTTATATAACTGTCTGTTAAAAACAAATTGTATGACACATACTCTTCTTTGGTAAGTCCTGCACCATTATGATAATATTCTGCAATGATTGTTGTGTTGGTTTCACCCAGGTAACGAAGGCCGATTAAATACGAGGATGTATTTAGTAATTCACTTTTTAAAAGTGTATTGTCAATAGAGTAATGCCGAACAGATTTATTATAGCTGTATTCTCCATGTATTTCAAAATTCTCCAGAATATTTTTTGAAAAATCTATTCCAAATCTTTTGGGATTAATTCTGCTGTAATACATCATTAGATCAATATCAGTATCCCAAAGAAGAAAGTATGATCTGAAAGCAAAATCAGTATTCTTTACTTCCCCGTACCTTGAATTAATTAATTCCTCCGGCGGAATAACAATAAGCTGCAATGCCAGAGACGGCAGAACATCAGAAGAAAAACTTTTGATATATTCGATATTTGCAGAAAGTAGTCCTGCCTGGGCTAACTCAGGATTTTCAGGATCTTTTATCGGATTCACAAATCCTGCCGGATTAAAAGCATAACCTTTCCCCCAGTTATAAACACGTTTGCCAGCCTGAATAAATGCATTAAATGATAAATTATAATTTGCATATGCTTCAAACAAATCGAAGCTTGCTTCCCGGTCATTATAATATGCTGCATGAGTTTTAAGATATAAGCCGATATCGCTTGTACGGTACCCGGCATTAAGATAGGGTTCCAAACGGTATTGAGAAAGAAGAGATGAGGAAGCATCCGGGAATTGTAGTCTGTATATTGCCGACTCACGGTTCATGTTCATCAAAAGATATTTTACATCGAGATTACCGCTCCACTCAAGTTCCGGTTCATTATCAGATTGAGATTCTTCTTCAGCTTGTGCATAAGTATCTTTTTGAAATAAAATAATGAAAAATAATGCTGAAAATAATCCTTGTATTCTCAGCACATTCAGAAAAATTTTTAATAAAGATCTGAAAAGCTGATTCACTAAATTTATCCGCTGTAAAAAATGTTAACGGCGCAGATCATCTAACCTGCTCATATAATTTTGTGTAAATACTTCATCAGGTAATTGTCGCTTCTTTATTGCCTGATAAATCATTATTGAACGGTAATCTTTATAAAGAGGACTGTATGTTTCTATTGCGGATGGACGTACAAGACCGCCGCCAAAGTTTTTGTCTTCCTTGAACTCCAGAGTTTTGATAAGCATTCCGCTTGCCGAATATGCCTCGACTTTTCTTAAAATTTTATCCTCCTTTGTAATCCACATCTTTAGTTTATCATATGCTACGGTTTTATTTTTAGCTTTAAGATTGAGGATATATTCTTTTTCAGTTCCCTTATCAAATTCCGCATCATACTCAAACGAATATTCTAATTGCATAATATCAGCATTGTTAAACACTCCTCCGACAACTGACTGCAGGCTTGTAATGCGGATGGGCTTATTTACATTTGGAATATAAAGCCACATATTTTCGCCGAGCCGCAAAGTTGAACGTCCTTTTTCGCTTGCCGGAGAAAGATAGAGCATTGCAATTTTATCTTTCCCCTTTTTTACAGTGTAGAAGGTAAATTCTTTTTTTGAACCGTCAGGTTCTTCATTGATTAATTTTCTGTATGCCTCATACGATTCAGGCATTAAATTATCATCAACTTCTTTAAGCAGTTTATTTGCATCCTGGGCAATGAGTGGTACAATAAAAAGCATTACTAAACTGGTTATACTTATAATTTTTTTATTCATTCCTGAACCTTTTCAAATTTCCTAATTCGTAAAACAAATATATCTAATTATGAGCAAGAGCATCTACGGGTTCCATTTTTGAGGCTTTGTAAGCCGGCTGAAAAGCGGCAATGATCGAAATAATCATTACAATAATTGTTGTTAAAATTATTTCACTGACCGGAATGCCCGGGTTGAGAGTTAAATCCATTTGACCGAAAGTAAAGTCGATTTTTATCATACTCAAAATTAAAAGAATGCTTAAAGAAAGAATGATTCCGGTAATCGTACTTAATAATCCCATTGCAAACCCTTCAATAATAAAGAGTGATAAAATTTTTGCCGGAGGAGTTCCGATCGCTGCTATAGTCCCTATTTCGCCGATTCGTTCATAAACAGACATGGTCATTATGTTAAGAATACTTACAAGTACAATTGAGATTAAAATGAATTTCACTAAAAGAATGAGAATATCGACTATACGTGATATGCTCGCAAAAGGAGAAAGCTGTTCCCATGTATGAACTTCAAATTTTGAGGCTGATGAAAAATCCTTTTTAATCCGGTTGTAAACTTTATCAAGCTGCTCAAAACTTTTTAAATGTACTGCTATCTCAACAATTGAGGGATGTTCCATTCGTAAAAGATCTGATGCATCATCAATGTGTATATAACCGTCTTTACCGGAAGGACCCAAAACATTCTCCATCATTGCTGCAATACGGAACGTAGTGCCGTTCACCGAACCATCCTGGTTCGTTGCCACAATAACAACTTCGTCCCCGACATTAAGTGAAAGTCCCTTCATTAAATTTTCAGGCACAAGAATTTCACCTTTTCTTAAAAAATGTACCGGGTCAGAAATTTTACTTTTAATTCTTTTCACAAGATCAGGCACAGTTTTACCTTCCATTTCTGGATAAACTGCACTTAACCGGATGTTTGAAGTCTGAGCATAGTTGCTGATCATTGCACCGAATTTTATCCGCGGACTGTAAGCTTCAATCTCCGGCATTTCTTTCATCTTAGCTTCCACTGATTCAAGCTCCTCTGAAGTCAAATGAATATTCAGAGGGAGGTTATCAATGGATTCCACATAACCTTTTTTATGAATTTGTAAATCCCCGAGAGAAGTATTAGTAATAATCCCGATCATCTGGCTTTTAAATGAGATTGCCAGGCCTCCAAATACAATTACAAGTATAACTCCGAAAGCAATAAGTGTAGAAGTTAGAATTGTGCGGCGCTTATATCTGAATAAATTCCGTAAAGCAATTTTAATAAGATTTTTCACTACAGCCTTTTAATTTTTTGTTTTGACTTCCGAGTTAATTATTGTACCATCTTCAAGAGTGTAAATGATTTCGGCTTCATCTACAATTTTGGTATCATGTGTTGAAAAGATGAAAGTTGTTCCGAATTCTTTTTTCATTTCATGCATAATGCCGATTACTTTATAAGCAGTTTTGTGGTCAAGATTAGCAGTCGGTTCATCTGCCAGAACAATTTTAGGATTTGTTACCAGTGCACGTGCAACTGCAGCCCTCTGTTTTTGTCCGCCTGAGATCTGGTTTGGATACTTATCTTTTTGATCTAGCATTCCGACCTTATCTAATAATGCAAGAATCCGTTCATGCCTGTCATTAACGGCTATATGTTTAAGCATTAAAAGAGGATACTCTACATTTTCATAAACTGTAAGTACAGGGATCATATTAAAATTCTGAAACACAAACCCGATATTACTCCCCCGGAAAGCAGCTGATTGCGTACGGTCGAGTGCAGCGATATCGATATTATTTATAATTACTTTTCCGTAAGTCGGTTTATCCAATGCACCGATTAAATTTAATAATGTTGATTTCCCGCTGCCCGAAGGTCCGATGAAAGAAACAAATGACTGCTGATTAATATTAACAGTTAATCCGCTTAAAGCAGTAACAGAAACCTCGCCGGTCTGGTAAAGCTTGGTTATATTATCTATCTGAATCAGACTCATAAGATTATCCGTATTAAAAATTTTATATTAGACAATTACTCCCCTGGTAAAGTTTATTTTAAAAAGATTTTATTTTGACATTACAACCAGATGACTGGTTAATGGCTGATCTTTATTTTCAGCAATTATTCTTAAACCGGCTTTGGAAGCAATTTCTTTAATTCCGCCGTTTGCCATATAAGTTTTATAATTTCTGTAATGATTTTTTCCTGCAGCAAATTCAACTACTTCATTTAAAACATTCCATACACCAATTTTCTTTGGATAAAGATAATCACCGATAATAACCTTATCAGCTATTTCACTCATACCCCTTAAAAGAGAAATCCTCTCCTCTTCATCTACTTCATGAATAACATAAGTTGATACTGCATAATCAAAATGCTCTCCCGAAGGTATCTGATCTAATGAAATATGCCTAAAAGAGATTTTTTTAATCGGATTTTTAGACAAACGTCTATTCGCTCTGTTAATATTTCTTCGGGAAATATCTATTCCTGAAACCGACTTGCATTTATCTGCAATTAAAAAAGAAAAACGTCCCGTTCCACAGCCGACATCAATTAGTTTAGAATCCGGTTCAATGAGATTTTTTATCTGCCCGAATAATTTATCCTGGTTAGGGGCAATAAAAATATCATAGAACCAGCCGTCATACCAATGCTTTTTATTTTCGTTCATACAGAACCTTGGGGAATGATGTTATGCATTAAGTATATATAATCGCACTAATTAGATGTCAGATCTTGATATTTGATTCATTCATATTCTCAATAATTCAACCCTAAGCTAGTTATTTACAGGAATATTAATTCTGAAATTAAAACTTCTCCCGGGAGAAAGGGCATAGCCTTTATAAGTATCAAGGAAATCTCGATAAATCTTATTAAAGATATTCGTCGATTCAATATTTACTATAACCGGCTGATCGTATAACTTGAGGTCGAAACCTATGCTCAAATCAACCAAATTATATTCTTTTGTTGAACATACACCAAAAGGAATATCCGGTCCAATGCCGTCATCAAACTGTCCGAACGGCTCATAAATACCGGCGGCTTTTTTACTTGAAACAAATTTCGTATTTACAGAAATATAAGGTGATAATATTATTGATAAATCGGGTAATAAGAATTTTACCTCGGCAGTTAATCTATGTGGAGGCATAAGAGGAAGTTCCTGTCCGCTGTATGGTCCCGATTTAAATTCACTCTTTATCATAGAATAAGCGGCTGTAAGTAAAAGCCAGTTAAATATTCCCGCATTAACGGATAACTCCAGACCGAACATTTCTGCATCTGCCTGATCGTGTGCAAAAACAAATGACTCGTTCTGAGGTGCTAAGGGATGGTCCGATGCATTGTACAGGAAAATATAATTATCAATTAAATTATGGAATAATGATACGTTTGCATTAATTATCTCGGTTCTAAATCTTAATGAAGTGCTTAAATCTAGTGAAGTTTCGTTTTTTAATTCAGGATTGCCAATCTGAAATGCAAAAACTCCCCCATGCATTCCGTACACATACAAATTAAAAAAGCTTGGGGTTCTGAACCCGCGGCCTGCGTTGCCTGTTGCCGTAAGGTTTTCCGTAAATTTATAAGCAATTCCGAATGATCCGGAAAAATTCGAATAGTTATGTGAATCATCCAGGGATAAAAGGGGATTATCTGCTGTTCCGTAAAATGTTTGATCCCGGTAATCGAAACGGACTCCGAAATTTAAAACTAAATTATTTTTCTGCCACTCTTCAAAAAGAAACACGGCATAATTTGTAAAATGACCGTTCGGCTGTAACGGCACTCTACCGACATTTTTGTGGTTGTAATATTTTAATTCGGCTCCAATGGTACCTGACATTTCCATAATATCGACATTTTCCGCCTCAAGGCGGGCGGTGTAAACATTAAGAATCAAATCAACATCAGCAGAATCGGGCAATGATGCATATCTCAATCCGCTGCGCGCCGCCTGCCTGTGATTCCTTTGAAAACTGAGTTTCGGCTTTACGACGAATTTATAAAAAGGGAGATTACCTTTTAAATCAACGATCTGATTTTCGAGCCGCAGCCCGATCGGATTTGCATCCGGCAATAAAAAATTATTTTTATTTAAATAATGAAAGTAATCTGAGGATATAATTCCTGCCGGCGATAAATAAGCTATACCAAAGCTCCCATTAATTTGTTCGTAGTTTGTATTTGGTATTTCACCGGTAAACTTCGGATCGCCTCTTTTGAGAGTTTCAGAGTAAGCTGCAATATCAGGAGCGTTGAAGTTATCGGCTTTCCTTCTGATAAGATTACCGTTTATGGAAAATAATCCTGTCGATCCATTTAGTTTAAGCCCGGTTATAAATTCATTATTATTAGAAGAGTATCCGCCCGTAAAAGAACCACCTGCTTCAAAGGAACTTTCCGGAGTAAAATGAAAAGGATGCGGAATTAAATTAACAGCGCCGCCCATTGCATCGGAACCATACAGCAAACTCGCCGAACCTTTGATTATTTCAATCCTATCATAACTAAAAGCATCGAGGCTTGGTGAATGGCGTTCGCCGTACTGCTGGTACTCCTGGGTTATTCCATCATTAAGTATCAGAACCCGCTCGCCTGTATGTCCTCTTACGACCGGTTTACCGGCAGTGGAACCAGCCGACACGTTGTACACGCCGGGCAGAGATTCAAGGGTTTTGCCGAGCGATGCAGCCTCTGATTTTATTTTTTCTCTTCCGCTTAATGTGCTTATTTCCTGCGGGCTTTTTAAGGGGTTGGCTGCATAAGGATTTCCGGTTACAACTACCGGTTCGGTTTGGATGGTTGCAGGTTTTAAATTAATTATAAGCTCGATTATTTGTTCGGGTTCTATATTCAGTATTCTGCTTTCCGATTCATATCCGATAAAACTTACAACCAGGCGGTATCTTCCCTCCGGAATAGTTGTTATAATAAATTCCCCTTTTTCATTGGTAACTGTTCCGCGCCCTAAAGAAGGTAATGAAATATGCGCTCCGAAAAGTCTATTGCCATTATCTGCTAAAACCTTCCCTTTAATTGTGCCGCCGGGATTTCCGGCGTAAAGGATGTTTATGCCGAAAAATAAAATTAAAAGAACAGTTGCTAAAAAACGGTTCCCATTTATATCATACATAATGCCTCAGCTTTTTAATTGACAGTGACTTTTTGTAATCCGTATATACTTCAATTAAGCGGAGGCGATCTTAAATAAAACCGGGATAGTTTTAATTCAGATACAAAAAGACTTTGCGGTTTGTCGTATGATAACTCAGCAAAAAATTCAGTAGGAAATTCAAAGTGAAATGTAATGCCGGAGCTTAAAACCTGATTTAATATTAAAACCGGACAATTTTCATGTTCGCGGAAATCCGGTTCATGGTTATGGAATAATTCTTTAAAACTGCCTTCAAGCAAAATTACTGATAGAAAAATTCCACAAAGGAATATATATGTATTCCGATATATTGTATTATTCATTATTTCATAATCGTTCCAAGATTAAACATCTTCATAAAAATGGTATTTAGGCATTCATTTCTATTCTAACGAAAGTAATCCGGGATTTGAATTAATTATTTTCTGAAGCTCCTTATGTTTTAAAATTTCCGATTTATTTAAATTAATTAATACACACTTCTGTATACCCGAAGCAGCGATCTTCCCGTTCAGACTTATCTTCATCCTTAATGTGAAAATGCCATGATTAAAGGATTCAACACAAATAACCCCGACCGGTTTATCGAACAGCTTTAGAAATTTTTTGTAATGAATTTCAGTTGAAGCAACTATAGGATATAAATTATTTGAAAGAAGCTCGGGAAGATCAAAGTACTCCCGGAATAATTTTGTCCGCAAATCCTCGAACCATTTAATATAAACCGCATTATTCACATGTCCGGCAATGTCTATGTCGTAAGTTTTTATTTCCGGTTCTAGTTCTACGGACATTTGATTTGCTAAAATATACTTAACCATAAAATTAGTGCTTATCCATAAGCAATTTCTTCTTCAGCAATTCTTCCTTTGTTTCCCGAAAAGCAGGATTAACAACTATAGCCTCATCAATCGGACATACAGCTTTACATTGAGGTTCATCAAAATACCCGACACACTCGGTGCATAATTCCGGATTTATATTGTAGATATCTTCACCGGCTGATATTGCATTGTTTGGGCATTCAGGTTCGCAGGCACCGCAAACAATACATTCTTCCGTTATCATTAGTGCCATTTCTAGTGTCTCCTTAAAAATTTAACATTAAATTTTTAATAAATAATATTTTTAAACTATTATTTCGTAATTCTGAATATTTCAACTTCTGGAATCAACTGCTTTGTTCGCATTTATTACCACAAATCCTCCTTCACCATAGCCGTCTTTGAATTT
>DAISZW010000018.1:0-30056 GCA_036824595.1 Ignavibacteriaceae bacterium | reverse complement strand
CCGGATCAATTATTTCGTCGACCCATAATCTTGCAGCAGCATAAAGAGCACTGCTTTTTGTTTCGTAAGAATTCATTATTTCATCCAGAAATTTTACTTTTTCCTTTTCCTCTAGATGTTTTCCTTCTTTTTGAGCCTGTTTTATTTTTATATCGAGCAATACGCTGCTGGCCTGCTGTCCCCCCATTACAGCAATTTTTGCATTAGGGTAAGCAAAAATAAACCGGGGATCGTAAGCTCTGCCGCACATTGCATAATTGCCGGCTCCAAAGCTGTTGCCGGTAATTATTGTAATTTTCGGAACCACTGAATTTGCAACCGCATTTACCATTTTTGCACCGTCTTTAATTATTCCTCCATGCTCTGCGCGACTGCCGACCATGAATCCCGTTACATCCTGTAAAAAAAGCAGCGGTATTTTTTTCTGGTTGCAGTTCATTATGAATCTGGCTGCCTTATCTGCACTGTCGGAATAAATTACTCCTCCAACCTGCATTTCCCCTTTTTCGGTTTTAACAACATTTCTTTGATTGGCAACAATCCCGACTGCCCAGCCGTCTATTCTTGCATAAGCCGTTATCAATGTTTTTCCAAAACCGGCTTTATACTCATCGATCTCGGAATTATCTGCAATCCTTGCTATAATTTCATATGCATCGTAGGGTTTTAAAGTATCTTCAGGAAGAACTCCTAAAATTTCTTTTGAAGAAAATAACGGCGGCCTGCTTTCAATTCTGTTAAAACCTGCTTTCGCCGTTGCTCCTTCCTTTTCAACTAAATTTCTTATCTGTTGTAAACATTCCTCATCGTTTTTTACAATATAGTCTGTAACTCCTGAAATATTCGACTGAACTCTCGCACCCCCCAGATCTTCATTTTTAATCACTTCTCCGATTGCTGCTTTTACTAAATGTGCTCCTGCAAGAAAAACCGAGCCTTCACCTTCAACTATCAATGCTTCGTCGCTCATAATAGGAAGATAAGCACCGCCGGCAACGGATGGACCCATTATAGCAGCAATCTGCGGAATTCCCATTGAAGATATCACTGCATTATTTCTGAAGATTCTGCCGAAGTGCTCCTTATCGGGAAAAATTTCGTCTTGAAGAGGTAGGAAAACACCCGCGCTGTCAACTAAATAGATAATTGGAAGACGGTTATCAATTGCGATTTCCTGTGCACGCAGATTCTTTTTTGCAGTTAAAGGAAACCAGGAACCTGCTTTTACTGTCGCATCATTTGCTACAATCAAATGATTCCTGCCGTGAATTTTTCCGATTCCGAAAACTGTTCCTGAAGAGGGACATCCTCCGTATTCCTCGTACATACCGTAAGCGGCAAAAGTATTCAATTCAAGAAAATCTTTTCCTTTATCCAATAGTTTATTGATTCTTTCACGCGCAGTTAATTTTCCTTTTGCTTTATGCTTTTCTACTGCTTTCTTACCGCCGCCGAGCAGAATTTTTTCCTTTTCTGCTTGAAGTTTTCTTAAAAGAGTTTTCTGGTAATCTTCCCGTTTAAGAAATAATTCCGTTTCTTTTATTTCGGTACCTACTTTTTTCATGCGCTTAAATTGCGTATCACAGATTAATAATCTGTGTTACTTTTAAAAGATTAATCTGGGATGCTTTTAAAAAGTTCTTTTGCTATTACAATTCTCTGGATTTCAGAAGTTCCTTCGCCGATTGTACAAAGCTTTACATCCCGGTAAAACTTTTCAACGGGAAATTCTTTTATAAATCCGTAGCCTCCGTGAATCTGTACTGCTTCGCTCGCAGCTTTTTCTGCAATTTCGCTTGCAAAGAGTTTGGCCGATGCAGCTTCTTTTTTAATCGGCCTGCCATTGTCTTTTAAATTTGCCGCACGATAGGTAAGCATGCGGGCTGCTTCAATATTGACTGCCATGTCGGCAAGCTTAAATTGAATAGCCTGAAATTGATTTAATTTTTTTTCAAACTGCATTCTTTGATTCCCGTATTTTACAGATGCATCCAGGCAGCCTTGTGCCAAACCGACGCTCAACGCAGCAATAGAAATTCTTCCGCCCGCAAGCACTTTCATAGCCTGCTCATAGCCTTCGCCTTTATTTCCAATTAAATTTTCTTCAGGAACTCTGCAGTTCTCAAAAACCAGTTGAGTAGTATCGCTTGCTCTCATTCCCAATTTATTTTCTTTTTTCCCGGCAATAAATCCCTCCATTCCTTTTTCAAGAATGAATGCCGAAATCCCTTTTTTCCCTTTTGATTTATCGGTAATTGCCATAACGACAGCAATCTCGCCAACAGTTCCGTGAGTGGTAAAAGTTTTTCCGCCGTTAAGTAAATAATAACCGTCTTTTTTTTCGGCCACCGATTTTAATCCGGCAGCATCGCTTCCGGAAGAGGATTCAGTTAATCCCCATGCTGCGATTTTTTTACCTGAAGTTAAATAGGGAAGATATTTTTTTCTCTGCAGATCATTGCCGAATAAATAAATATGATTAGTGCCTAATCCGTTATGCGCCGCAACCGATAAAGCTATTGAAGGATCAACTTTTGCAAGCTCTTCAATGACAAGGCAGAATTCCTGGCATCCTAATCCCGCACCTCCGAATTCTTCCGGTATGAGCACTCCGAGAAAACCTAATTCACCAAGCTGTTTAATAATTTCCATCGGGAATTTCTGCGATTCGTCGTAATCCATTATGAAAGGGCGGATATTCTTCTCGGCAAAATCTCTTATTGTATCCCGGATTATAATTTCATTTTCGGTTAATTCAGTGAGGAAAGATTTTTGCGAAAAGTCGGCAATTTCCATTCTTGATTCCTTTCTTTTAATTCCTAATTTAGCAAATGGCAGCAGCTTTTAAACTGCTAAGGAACTATATAATCTCATTCAAGTCTTTTGAACTAATGAGATATGATAATTTAAAAGATTAAAAAATACGTGGTAATGAGAAACAGATGCTTGAACGAATTTCTGAATTGTATAAAGAAAAAACTATTAAATATCCGTTTTAAAATTTTCTATTAATTCCTCTGCAATCTGGTATGGAGATAATTTTCCAAGCACGGCTTTCCCTAAAGAGGAATCTAATGAACTTTCTCTTTCCGCATTCCACAATTCCTTGCTGATATATTCTTCAACAATTTCCTTAATTCTGTTTTTAGTCTGCTTTTCTCTTTTCTTTAATAAAAGATTTGTATTGCCTAAAAATTCTCTGTGCTTGCTTATTTCGGAAAATACTTCTGCAATTCCTTTAGTTTCCGTTGCAACTGTTTTAACAATTCCGGGAAGCCATATTTTTTCATCATGAGGACGCATCATTAATATAGATTTTAAAGAAGATGCGGCTTGATCGGCACCGGGACGATCGCTTTTATTTATTATAAAGATATCTCCAATTTCCATGAGTCCGGCTTTCATTGCTTGAATGGAATCTCCAGATTCCGGAACGAGCACCACAACTGTTGTATCGGCAGCTTTTACAATATCCAGTTCCGATTGTCCTACGCCTACTGTTTCTAGTAAAATATAATCGTAACCCGCAGCATCAAGTACGTCGGCTGCATCTATGACTTTTTTGCTTAAACCTCCAAGACTCCCTCTGCTTGCCATGCTTCGTATAAAAATATCAGTATCGCTGCCGATTTCCGACATTCTAATTCTGTCACCTAGCAGTGCGCCACCGGTAAACGGGCTTGTCGGATCGACTGCTATTATTCCGACTCTTTTGTTTTTTTTTCTGATTAATTTAGCAATCTGGTTTACTATAGTGCTTTTTCCTGCACCGGGAGGCCCGGTAATCCCGATCCTGTAAGCATTTCCAACATTAGCATAAATTTGTTTCAGAAGTTGTGACGAGGATTGACTGCTGTTTTCAACAATCGAAATTGAATAGGCGATAGCACGGATATCTTGCTCCAATAATCTTCTAATTAAATCATTTTGCATTTAATTAAATCATTTTGCATTTCGGAATAGAAATTCCTCAGGTTTGTAATTAATTATATGAACAGTATGAATAAAAAACGTTCAATGAATAGCCTTGGTTAGGGAAAATCAGTGCAAAATCCTTTTTACAAATTTGCAAAAGAATGGAATAATTATGTTCAAAAAAAAATCAGCAGAGCACCGTCTATAAATTTTGGGCAAAAAACTCCACAGTCTTTTTTAGTCCTTCTTCCAAGGATGTGGAAGGACGCCAGCTGAACTTGTTAAAAATTTTGTCGGAAGTAATTACACTTCTCATCTGTTCGCCGGGTGCTGCGGGACCATGCTTTTCTTCCCTTTGTTTTCCGGTAATCTTATTCAATAATCCGAACAGCTCGTTTACGTCTGTTTCTATGCCTGTACCGACGTTGTATATTTCACTTTCTTTATCGTCAAGAGTTACAAGATTTGCCTTAACAACATCGCCTACAAAAACATAATCTCTTGTTTGTTTGCCGGTTCCATTAATTACAGGCTGTTCGTCTTTGAGGAGCTTAGAGGAAAAAATTGCAACTACGCCTGCTTCGCCGAACGGATTCTGGCGCGGACCATAAATATTTGCATAACGAAGTATGGTATAATTCAAATTATACTGAGCCTTGTAAAAATAAAGATATTTTTCGACGGAAAGCTTTGAAATTCCGTAAGGAGATAGGGGATTAGAAGGATGTTCTTCGTCTGCGGGAAAATATTTCTGTTCTCCGTACACTGCTCCGCCTGTAGAAGCAAACATGAATTTTTTAACACCGGTTTTTACTGCATTCTTCAGAAGATTTATTGTTCCCAGAATATTAATATTTGCATCAAAAATAGGATCTGCAACCGAACGGCGGACATCCATCTGCGCCGCATGATGATTTATTAAATCGAATTTTTCTTTTTCAAATAACTTGGATAATTCTAAATCGCAGATATTTGCCTTTATAAATTTTGCTTTGGGATTGATATTTTTCTCAAAACCGGTAGACAGATCGTCTACAATAAGAACCTGATGGCCTTCATTTATAAATGCATCAGCAACTTGTGAAGCTATAAAACCGGCTCCACCGGTTACAAGTATTTTCAATGATTACTCCTTATATAAATTAAACTTGTAAATATATTCTTTTACTTTGTCGGCAACAAGATAGTTTACCGGCAGACCGTTTTTAATCCTTTTCCTTATTTCCGTCGAACTAATTTCAATTACAGGCGTGTCGACAAAAACCGCAGTATTATAGAACTTATCTTTAACTTCAGATTCAGTGATAGTATTTCTTTTAAGCACTGCAAGCTTTGCACATTTTATAATCTCTTCCGGCTCTTTCCATGTACTGAATTCAAGCAGATTATCGTAACCGATGATAAGTTCAAGTTCTTCGTATAAAGGTCTCAGCATCCGCAAAGTATTAATTGTGTAAGAAACCTCCGGATTTTTGATTTCAATATCTGAATATTCAAAATATGGGATTTCTTCAATGGAAATTTTCAGCATATTAAGGCGGTCCTGAGCGCTTGCGCCTCTTTGATAATTTTTATTTGGAGAAATACCGTTCGGTATAAAAATGATCTTACTAAGTTTGCGGATTTCCAAAACGGATTGAGCTGCGATAAGATGTCCGATATGAGGCGGATCGAAACTCCCCCCGAATATTCCCACTGCACTCATTTTAAAATATCCTTGTACTCAATGAAAAGATTGGTAAACCTTTCATGCATAGCCTGGCTGCAGTATGTTAAACTTTCTTTTTTAGAAAGCTGTGAATAGAGATATTTAAAATCATCAACTGAATTTATCAGCATGTAATCATCTAAAATATTAATCTTATTGTTAAACATACATGCTTTTGAAAGAAGGGTATCAAAATTAGGCTTTTCCCATCCTATCCCTTCAAATATTTCAGGGTTATCGTAATTAAGCGCAACGAATGCCGTCCTTTCTTTATTTGAGCGGCCTATTACTATAACTTCCTCATCGACATTCATGGTATCAAAAATTTTTCTGATTTCTTTGTTATGTATTCCGATTGTGTTTGCACATATTATCAGATTTGTGCCGTGCGAAGCGAAATATTTATCAATAAGTATACCCGGAATTGAATTGCTGCCGGATGAAGTATAGAATATTGCCTTTTCCATAGACAAATCTTCCGGTAAATATTCTTTGTCTCTTTCATCGAAGCAGAAAAAAAAAGAGGGCAAAGGATTCATTGATCTCAATACTTCCATATGGTTCAGCAGCAATGCAGTGTAAAGATCCACAGAATGTTTTTTATCCAGTAACGGAAATAATTTTACTTCCTTTTCATAGAAAATTGGGAAAAATGACAATATATAAATGCATAAATCAGGTTTCATTTTGTTCTGCTTCTTTCCCATTAAGAAGGTGCCTGATATATTTTCTGTATAGTTCAATATCTTTTTCGTAGAAAGCTTTTTTTAATCCTGCCGAATTTTGAAACTGCATTTTTCTAAATGCAAGTGTTGTTGCGGCTTTAATATATAGCTTACGGATTTTCTCGTCAACCCAGCCTTTGCTGTTTCTTCTTGATGAATTAAGTATTGTGATATGTTCAAGAGGAATTAATCCCTCTTTTGCTTCATCAAACAACTGACTGTGTATTATTTTTTTCTCGCTTGAGATGGATAATGCAAATACCGCTGAAAAAACCATAAGGGAAAATACAATAAAAATAATACCAAAGACTGCAGTATACAGACTGCTTACGCTGAAATTCCATACTAAATGAATAACAATCGCAGTGGTCAATCCTGCAGGAGGAAGCAGATATCTGTACAAGCCTGCTTTTAATTTAGCATAGCTGAGAAACGCGCCCAAAGAAGCGGTAGCAATACAGTGCATCACCGCGGAAAAAAATGTTCTGATTAACACTACCGAGATCCATTGCTCTATCGAAGAACTGTAAGAAATGAAATAAAGAAAATTTTCCGTCATTCCGAAACCCAGGCCGATTGCGCCTCCGTAAACAATTCCGTCGGTTATATTATCAAACCTTTTGTCAGATATTGTAATCAGCAGGAAAATACCTTTGGTAATTTCTTCTATAAACGGGGCAATAATAATTGCGTCGATTTGTGTTTGAATTTCAGAATTTGAAATGTAGCCTGAAAAAAAACTGGAGAATAAGCCGCTGAAGATTATTGATAATATTACGGCACCGACTGCACCCCATAAATAATTCTTTAATACCAGCCAGATTGGTTCCCGGTCATACATATCGAATCTCCAGATGATTATTAAATATATAATCATCGGGATTAAAGCAGCTGCGGCTGATGAAAAGTAACTTATAGGCATTAATATTTTACAGAAAAATCGGATTTAATCAAAACTTGTTAATCGATGCTTGGCTGAAAAAGATTTTCTATTTCATTTTTAACCACATTAATAATTCCTTTACGCTCGGCCGTTTTCCGTATGATAAAATTCCTATTCTAAAAATCTTGGCGGAAAGCAGGATTGTTATATAAATTGAAAGCACCATAATAGTAATTGTAATCAAAATCTCCCAGATATTAACCGGGGTAATATTCAATCTTAAAATCATTACTGAAGGAAGTGTTAAAGGAATGTACATGAGAATATTTATCAAAGATGAATTGGGATTATCGAATATTGTGATTGCAAATACTACCGGAAAAATTAAAATAAGACTTAAATAAGTGGTAATCATCTGAGCTTCCTGCTCGCTCGTTACAATAGATCCGACTCCTACAAATATTGAAGTGTAAAAAATAAATCCCAGTAAAAAATAAACTAAAATGGGTAAAATATTGTTAAATATCTGCGGCGGAATAAGTGAGCTGCTGACAAGGGTTAAGCTTACTAATGCCCAAATAATTATTTGAGTAATTCCGAGTGCGCCTAAACCCAGAATCTTTCCCGCAATTAGTTCATAGGGAGTGCAGCTGGAGATAAGTATTTCTATAAGCCTGCTCGATTTTTCTTCAACAAGACTTCTAATAAGCATACCTCCCGAATATATGATCATCATCATTAAAAGCATAAGAAATACAATCGAAGAAAAGAATGTTGCAAAAAAATTCACATTGGTTTCTTTCCCGGCTTCTTCTATTTTAATCTGTCTAATGTTTATATTTCTGGATATTAATTCCACTATTTCAGGATCAATCCCTCTTTCGGTTAATTTCAAACTAAATCTAATTTCGTTGAAAGCTTCTTCAAAACGCTGGATATCATATAAACTGCCCGATTTTTTGCTGCGGTATTCAAGCATTAATGAATCTTCATTAATGTGATAGATCATAATATAACCTTCAAGCCTTCCTTCCAATATTTTTGAATCTGCGTCTGCTATTAAATCCTCAATCGGTGTATTTTTGCCGGAAAGATTTAAAAGAATATAGTTCGGCTGGCCGTCTGGTAAACGGAATTTTTCAAGCTTTTCGCGCATCAAAGGAAGGTAAACTCCGGAAGTATCTATAAGCCCGATTGTTTCGATTGCCCTGCTTCCTGTCTCGGCAAGGAAGGTAGGCATTATTGTGAATATAATTAATATCAGCGGGGTTAGAATAAGGGATACTATAAAAGTTTTTGTCTTAACTCTTTCAATAAATTCCCATTTAGAAACTGCAAATATTTTTTTAAGGTTCATATCATTTATTAAGTTTCAGCCGGATGATAAACTGTTTTTCCGTATGTATTGCGGATATTTTTTCAGGGTGATTTTAATTTTTGCTCTCCTTAATAACATCAATGAATATTTTATTTAATGTCGGCTCAATTACTGAGAATTGGGTTATATTGATTTTATCTACAACTGCTTTCAAAAATTCGTGAGGCATCGTATCGTCTTTCAATTCTATTTCCGCATAATTCTTATAATTATCGATATGCCGTACAAAGGGGAGTGAATTTAAAAATGCTCCGTCCCCTTCAAATTCTATTTTTATATGATTTTTTCCGTATCTCTTTTTAATTTGTGAAATAGTGCCGCTGCAGACTTCTTTCCCTTTATTTATCAGTATAATTTCGGAGCATAGTTTTTCGGCTGTTTCCATTTGATGAGTGCTTAAAACAACTACCTTCCCCGAATCTTCAAAATCCATAATCATCTCTTTGATAATCTGCTGGTTTATGGGATCATATCCGCTGAACGGTTCATCCAGTATTAAGAGTTTGGGGTCGTGGATTACCGAAATAATAAACTGTACTTTCTGCTGATTTCCTTTCGAAAGCTCATCAATTTTTTTGTTCCTATATGAAAGAATCTCCAGTTTCCTAAGCCAAAAATCTGCAGCTTCTGCCGCTTTGATCCGCGGAATATTCTTTAATTGAGCGAAATAAAGGATGATATCTATTACTCTGCTCTTTTTGTAGAGCCCTCTTTCTTCAGGCAAATAACCGATAATATTGAAAAATTCATCCGTTATAGGCTTGGAATCAAAACCTATAAAACCTGAAGTAGGTTTAATAATATTAAGAATTGTTCTTATTGTAGTTGTTTTCCCCGCACCATTAGGTCCTAAGATACCGAATATCTTACCTTCTTCAATTTTAAAGGATAAATTATCTACTGCTACAACATTATTAAATTCTTTACGCAGATTTTCAACTGCAAGCATCCATATTCCAAATTAATGTAACTTTAAACTTAAGCGTTTATAGTTTCTTATGGTAGCCGGATAATTAAATTATATGAATTTTACATAAAATATGCTCTCCGGCGGTACTTATTATATTTGATTATCTTATCATCAATATCTATATTTTGTGTCCTTTTTTGAATGTTCTAAGGAGGAGATGATGATAATCAAGATATCAAATCTCAGCGAAGGAATTCATGAGTATAAATTTAATGAGAATGTAAAAAATATTGGACTTGATGAACCGTTCTTTGGAAATTTTTTGTTAAATGTGAAGCTGGTAAAAACTCATAATCAGATTATATTAAACGGAGATTTGAAATTAAATGCTAAATTCAGCTGCGACCGGTGCGCTACCAGCTTTGATTCAATTATAAATACCGGTTATCAAATGGTATATCTGGTCGGCAGGCAGCATCATGATAACGGTTCAACAGATGTAACCTATCTGCCGGCAGATGCAGATAAAATAGATCTTACGAACGATGTGCATGATTATGCAATTCTGGCAGTCCCAATGAAAAAACTGTGCAAAGAGGATTGCAAGGGATTATGTTTCAAATGCGGAAAAGATTTAAATGAAGGCGACTGCGGCTGTGCAGATGAAAGTATAGACGAAAGATGGAAACCATTAATAGAAAATAAAAAAAATATTAATCAATAAACTTAAAAGAATATGCCAAATCCAAAGCGAAGAATGTCTAAAAGCAGAAGGGATAAAAGAAGGACCCATTATAAAGCTTCTGCACCATCCTTAGGTGTATGCTCTCATTGTGGTGAAATGAAATTAACCCACCGCGCATGTCCTTCCTGCGGTTATTACAATGAAAAATCTATGCTTATACCAAAAACTTAATTATTAAATCATTCACCTTCTAATGTACAATTCCGATCCTAACAGCTTAAAGTGCAGGATAGTTGTCGATGCCATGGGAGGAGATTTCGCTCCTCAAAATATTGTATTAGGTGCAATACAGGCACTAAGTGAAAACGGCAATATAGAACTATTTCTTGTCGGCAGGAAAGATGAAATTAAGAAAGTACTCAGCTCAAATCGTCTCTCTTTCAATGAAGATAATATAATAAATGCTGACCAGCTAATTGAAATGGGGGAGAATCCTGTTGCAGCACTCAGGCTTAAGCCGAATTCGTCAATCGTAGTTGGTGCAGGTTTAGTTAAAGATAAAAAAGCAGATGCATTTGTAAGTGCAGGCAATACAGGCGCTGTTATGAGTGCTTCCACTTTAATTATCGGAAGAATTTCCGATATTGCAAGACCCACTATAGGTGCGGAATTTCCAAACATCAATGGGAAATGTTATTTATACGACGTGGGGGCCGGAAAAGATGCCAAACCGCAGCACCTGCTCGAATACGCCGTGATGGGTTCGATTTATGCACGTGAAATAGGAAACATTCCAAATCCTTCCATCGGAATTTTAAGCATGGGTGAAGAAGAAGGAAAGGGGAATGAACTTTCGGAAGCTGCCGCCAAACTGCTGAAAAAATCCTCTTTAAATTTTGTCGGTAATGTTGAGGGGAGGGATATTCTTATCGGCAAAATTGATGTAATCATTTGCGATGGCTTTGTCGGTAATATACTGCTGAAATTCGGTGAAAGCGTAGTTAACTATCTTAAATTTAAATTAAAAGAATATTCCCAAAAAAGCTTTTGGAAAAAATTAAAAGTAGGACTTGTGAAAAATTCACTGAAAGATATTCTCCGCGACTTCGATTACCAGGAATACGGCGGTGTTCCGTTGCTCGGAGTTAACGGGATCAGCATAATTGGACACGGCTCAAGCACACCGAAGGCAATAAAGAATATGGTTCTTAGAGCAGAAGAAATGCATAAGAAAAAATTAGTTTCAAAGATTGAAATTTCTATTAAAAATTATTCAAACTTCGTTCAATAAACGATTATGGAAAACACAAAGAAATATAACGCCGTAATTACTGGGCTTGGTATGTATGTACCGGAAAAAGTGCTGGATAATAAATATTTTGAAAAGATCGTCAATACAACTGATGAATGGATTAGGACGAGAACCGGCATTAAAGAAAGAAGAATATTGGAAGAAGGTCCGACAAGTGATATGGCCACTAAAGCTGCTGAAGATCTTCTTAAATCAAAAAATATTTCTCCGGATGAAATTGATGCAATTATAGTTGCTACAATTACTCCTGATATGTTTTTCCCGGCTACTGCCTGCATAGTCCAAAATAATATTGGCGCTAAAAACGCCTGGGGTTTTGATCTCTTGGCAGCATGTTCGGGATTCCTTTTCGCTTACCAGGTAGGCTGCTCTTTAGTCGAAAGCGGTTCATATAAAAAGGTTATGGTTATAGGTGCCGATAAAATGAGTTCTATTACCGATTATACAGATAGGAATAATTGCATTTTATTCGGGGACGGCGCGGCAGCAGTGCTCTTAGAACCAACTAAAGATAAAAACCTTGGTTTTCAGAACTCCCTTCTGAAAATCGATGGGGACGGTGCTTCGGTTTTATATATGAAGGGAGGCGGAAGCCTCTTTCCTGCATCTCAAGAGACTATCGATAAAAAAATGCATTATATATATCAGGACGGCAAAGCTGTATTCAAAGTTGCCGTAAAAGGAATGGCTGATATTTCTTTTGAATTGATGCGGAAAAATAATCTAGCTTCGGAAGATATAGCTTTTCTTGTTCCTCACCAGGCTAATTTGAGAATAATAAGCGCAACAGCAGATAGATTGGGATTATGCATGGATAAAGTTATGATGAATATTGATAAATATGGAAATACTACCGCAGCTACAATTCCATTATGCCTTGTCGAGTATTATAGAGAAGGTAAGCTTAAAAAAGGCGATAAATTAATTCTTTCTGCATTCGGTGCCGGATTTACTTGGGGGGCAAGTTATCTGGTTTGGGGAATTGATTAGCACGGGCTGTAATTACTGAACAACTGCCATATTCGTGAGTGACATTTTAATTTAATAAATTTTCAATTAATGACTAAAATTGCTTTTTTGTTTCCTGGACAAGGATCTCAGTACGTTGGAATGGCTAAAGATATTTTTGAATCTTCAGCCGAGGCCAAAGAAATGATGGCTGCTGCCGACGATATATTAGGAGTTAATCTTTCCGGCATAATGTTCAACGGCCCCGATGATAAATTAAAACAGACAGAATTTACCCAGCCTGCAATATTTCTGCACAGTATCGTTCTAGCAGAGATAATTAAAGCAATATCTCCTTCGGCAGCTGCAGGTCATTCTTTAGGAGAATATTCTGCATTAGTTTCAGCCGGAGCCATAAAATTTTATGATGCAGTTAGGCTGGTTAAAGTCCGTGGGAAAGCAATGCAGCAGGCGGGAATAAATAATCCCGGCACTATGGCAGCCATTGTCGGCTTAGACAGAAATATTGTTCGAGATTGCTGCAATAAAGCAGCCGTAAACGGTATTGTTCAGTGTGCAAACTTCAATTCTCCGGGACAGGTCGTAATTTCAGGTTCAGTTGAGGGAGTAAAAAAAGCAATGGAAATATGTAAATCCAATGGAGCAAAATTAGTTAAAGAACTTGTAGTAAGCGGAGCATTTCATTCTCCATTAATGCAGCCCGCTCAGGATGAATTAAAAAAAGCTATCGACGAAACTCCTATTTTTAATTCCCGTTTTCCTGTTTATACTAACGTTAGTGCTAAAGCGGTTACGGCAAAAGATGAAATTGCAGACAACCTGTTTAGACAATTAACTTCCCCGGTGCTTTGGGATGAAATAATAACCAACATGATTAATGATGGAATTGAGGAATTTATTGAAATCGGGCCGGGAAAAGTTTTACAGGGCCTTGTGAAAAGAATAAATCCTGATATAAAATGTTCAGGAATCGATAAATATTCTGAAGTGGAGAAGTATCTCTGATGATTACAGATTCTTACATAACAATTAATGGGATTAAGATAGATCCTATAATTTTCACCTTTAAATTCTGCTGCAAATGCACTGGAGAATGCTGTTATTACGGAGTCTATACCGATGCAGCTGAACAGCAGAATATTTTTAAGCTGAAGGAAAAATTATTCCCCCTCCTAGACGAGAGCCAGCCTAAAGATATAGGAGAATGGTTTGAAGAACCTGAAACAGACAAAGACTTCGAGAGCGGAATAGCTGTCGGTACACAGGTATATAATCATAAATGTGTTTTCCTGGATAAATCGGGTCTATGTTCCCTGCAAAAATTAGCTATGCTTGAAGGCGAACATAAGTGGAAATATAAACCTCTTTATTGTATATTATTTCCGCTTACAATTTTCGAGGGTGTACTTACGATCGATGATGAGCATATCGAGCGATTGAGATCGTGTAATAAATACAAGCCTGAAAATGGTTTTTCAACGATATTCGATGCATGCAGGGAAGAATTAGAATATTTTTTCGGCCCAGATGGTTTTAAAGAGCTCGAAAAACACAGAGAAGAATTCATTAAGAATGAGATATTGGAGAAAGATATGAAGCCGGTTACAATTGATATTTCACAAAATCAAACCGGGGAGTAGGAGCAGATGGTTAAAAATAAACGGGCAATTGTTACCGGTGCTACTAGAGGAATTGGCCGTGCCATAGTTAAGGAACTTGCTGCTAAAATTTGTTCCGGAATTCTTTTTACGGATATCGCTTTTGTTGATGATGATCCTGATAAGACTGCTAATGAACTTGAAAAGGAGATTGACAGTTCCGATATCAAAATTTTTGCATTTAAAGCAAATGCTTCTTCTTTTGAAGATGCACAAAAAACTATTGAAGCTGCTGTCCGAAAATTAGGCGGTGTGGATATATTGATTAATAACGCAGGTATAACCAGAGATAATATTCTTTTCCTTATGAAAGAAAAAGATTTCGACGATGTAATTTCGGCAAATCTTAAAAGCGTATTTAATCATACAAAGGCCGTTATAAAACCTATGATCCAGCAGAAATATGGGAGAATCGTGAATATTGCATCTGTTGTGGGGATAATCGGGAATGCCGGTCAGGCAAATTATTCCGCATCAAAGGCAGGAGTAATAGGATTTACAAAATCTATGGCCAGAGAACTGGCTTCAAGAGGGATCACGGTTAATGCCATAGCTCCTGGTTATATCGAAACTCCAATGACCGCAAAACTTGATGAAAAGCAGAGAGATGCATTATCTAAAAATATTCCTCTTGGCAGATTGGGAAAACCGGAAGATGTTGCAAAAGTTGTCGGATTCCTCTGTAGTCCCGAAGCCGATTATATTACCGGTCAGGTGATTGCCGTAGACGGCGGGATGACAATGTAAATGTGTTTAATGCCAGCAGAAAATAAATTTAAAAATAATTATTAATTAAACCATAATTCAATCATCAAACTAAAACAGGAGACAGTATGGACGTTGAAGCTAAAGTAAAAGAGATCATAATGGATAAACTTGGAGTTGAAGAATCTCAAATTACGCCTGAAGCTTCTTTCACTAATGATCTTGGAGCAGACTCATTAGACATTGTTGAACTGGTAATGGGTTTTGAAAGTGCTTTCCAGGTCTCAATACCCGATGAAGATGCAGAAAAAATCAGCACTGTTGGTGATGCAATTAAATATTTAAAGGAAAAATTGAGTTAATCTGCTTGCTGTTGAAGATAAGGAGAAAATAGAAATTAATTTTTTCCGTATATGTAATTTAAAGGCAGATCCCGCAGTTTGGGATCAATCATACCTATTCCGAATTTTATATTCGGGAATGATGACCATGAAAAATCATTAGGAGTTTATGTATGAATAAAAGAAGGGTAGTTGTAACCGGGATAGGAGCAATTACTCCGATCGGCATAGGTACGGATCAGTTTTGGAAGGCACTACTTGAGGGCAAAAACGGGGTGGGTCTAATAACCAAATTCGATCCATCCAAGTTTGATACAAAATTCGCTGCAGAAGTGAAAGGATTTGATCCGGAAAATTATCTCGATAGAAAAATTTCCAGAAGAATGGATCCTTTTACACATTTTGCCATGGTTACTTCCGACATGGCAATATCGGATTCGGGCATGGACATGGATAAGATTGATAAAGAGAGATTCGGTGTTATTTATGGCAGCGGTATCGGAGGAATGCATACTCTTCAGCAGCAGCATTGGAATTATTTCGAATCAAAAAATCCCCGCAAACTGTCCCCCTTTTTCGTTACTATGATGATTTCAGACATAGCCGCTGGACAAATATCAATTAAGCATGGATTAAAAGGGCCGAATTATGCTACGACTTCGGCATGCGCGACATCTTCCCATGCAATTGCCGATGCAATGATTCTTATTCAAAGAGGGAGTGCCGATATTATGCTGTGCGGCGGCTCTGAAGCTGCAATTACTGAAATGTCTATAGGCGGTTTCAATGCAATGAAAGCTCTTTCCACATGGAACGACAGATATCTGGAAGCATGCCGCCCCTTTGATAAAGACAGAAACGGCTTTGTATTGGGTGAAGGAGCCGGCACTTTGATATTGGAAGAATATTCTCATGCACATAAGAGAGATGCAAAAATTTATGCGGAAATTGTGGGAGTCGGATTAACGGGCGATGCATACCATATAACCGCACCTGCTCCGGATGGAGAAGGAGCTCAGAGATCTATGAAAGCAGCAATTTGCGACGTGGGCATTTCACCAAATGAAATTAACTATATTAATGCACACGGCACTTCCACTCCGTATAATGATTTGAATGAAACTAAAGCCATTAAGAAAGTTTTCGCAGATCATGCTTACAAGATGGTTATTAGTTCCACCAAATCGATGACGGGGCACCTTTTAGGCGCTGCCGGGGGAGTAGAAGCTATTGCTACTATCCTCGCGATAAAAAATAATATCGTTCCCCCTACCATTAATTTAAGTAATCCTGATCCGGAATGCGATCTTAATTATAGTGCCAACCGAGTGACGAAACATGAAATTAATTATGCTTTAAGCAATACATTCGGATTCGGCGGTCATAATGCGTCGCTGTTATTCAAAAAATTTGAGGAATAACTGTGGGAAAGCTTCTTACCTGGCTCATCGAAAGATTAAAACAGAGGGAGATAAATAGAAAATCAAAATATATTTACAGGCTCTTTACCGAAGAAAAATTTGCCATGCTTGAGGAATTAGTAGGATTCAGGATTAAAAATCGTTCCTACTTTATTCAGGCTTTAATGCACCGCTCCTTTCTTGAACAAAATCTTGAGTATGATGTTTCCAATGAACGCCTTGAGTTTCTCGGGGATTCGGTGCTGAGTTTATCGGTTGCCGAATATCTTTTCGAATCTTTTCCTGATAAGGATGAAGGATTTTTAACTAAAGTGCGGGCGAAGCTTGTTAACCGTATTGCTCTGGCTGATGCTGCAGAAAAAATAAACTTAGAGGATTACATACTCATAAGCAAAAACATCTCATCTTCTTTTAATAATGGCTCCAAAACTATTTTATCGGATGCACTTGAAGCATTAATCGGTGCAATATACCTGGATAACGGGCTGAATTCCGCTAAAGAATTTATTCAGAAAGTCTTAATTGAACCTAATACAAGAGCAGGTCTTTATCTTATTGATGAAAACTTTAAAAGTCAGCTTCTGGAATATGCCCAGGCAAATAAGATGGATAACCCTGCATACACTGTTATAAATGAAGAAGGCCCGCAGCATAACCGTATCTTTACAATTAAAGTAGCAATTAATGGGGTTGAATATGGGGTGGGAATAGGAAAAAATAAGAAAAGTGCGGAACAGAAAGCAGCCCAGGCTGCTCTTCAAAGACTTTCAGAACTATTTCCCGGCAAAAATTCAACGTAACCCGCGGAATCTCACAATCCTGATAAATTTACTCCCATTTTTTTCAATATAAAATCAGTAAATTTCTTTATTGAAAGTTAAAATTTTAACAAAATATTCCTGATTTAACCATAATTCTCTTGAAAGAACATTTATGAAAATTTTTGAACATCCGGATAAATTTATTCAAAGACATATCGGCCCGTCGTCAGAAGATTTTTCCGAAATGCTTAGTATTATTGGAGTTGATTCGGTAGAAACATTGGTAAGTGAAACAATTCCGCAGCAGATAAGACTTCAAAGTCAACTAGACATTGAAGAATCAGTTACAGAATATAGATTCCTAGAAAACTTAAAGAAGATTGCAGGAAAAAATAAGGTATTTAAATCTTATATCGGTCTGGGTTATTATCCTGTGAGAACGCCCGGGGTGATACAAAGAAATATACTGGAAAATCCAGGGTGGTACACTCAATACACTCCCTACCAGGCAGAAATTTCCCAGGGAAGATTAGAAGCTTTAATTAATTTCCAGACAGCAGTAATTGATTTAACGGGACTGCCTGTAGCAAATGCTTCACTGCTCGATGAAGGAACTGCAGCGGCTGAAGCAATGAGCATGTTTTTTTCGGCAAGAAAAAATAAAAATGCAAAAAAATTTTTTGCGTCTGAGGAATGTTTTCCGCAGACAATAGATGTTTTAAAAACACGCTCAAGGTCAATTGGAATTGATCTTATAATAGCAGATCATAAAAAAATAAATTTAGATGAATCCTTTTTCGGGCTGCTTGTACAGTACCCGGCTGAAAACGGGGAGATTTATGATTATAATGAATTGTTCAGAGAAGCACATGAAAAAAATATTTTTACCGCTGCTGCTGCCGATCTTTTAAGCCTTGCACTGTTTACTCCGCCGGGTGAAATTGGCGCCGATGCGGCAGTCGGTAATACTCAACGTTTTGGGATTCCGATGGGTTACGGCGGTCCTCATGCAGCTTACTTTGCAGTTAAAGAAGAGTTTAAAAGAATTATACCGGGAAGAATTATCGGTGCTTCCGTCGATGTTCATGGAAAACTTGCATTCAGAATGGCTCTGCAGACAAGAGAGCAGCATATCCGCAGAGAAAAGGCCACGAGCAATATCTGCACTGCACAGGTCCTACTCGCTGTCATGGCCGGGATGTATGCGGTTTATCATGGACCCTCAGGGATAAAAGCCATTGCAGAAAGAATTCATAAGCTTACAAAGCTGCTTGATATGGCTCTGACTGAGCTTGGTTTTAGGCAGTTAAATAAAAATTATTTTGATACCCTGAGAATTGCATATGGAGATAAACAGTTGACAGTCATAATTAAGGAGAATGCTTTATCAAAAGAAATAAACCTGAGGTATTTTGTAAACGGTGATATCGGAATTTCGTTAAATGAAGTTACCGATTTTCAGGATGTTCTTTCTCTAATTTCAGTTTTTGCCGAATCGATTCTGAAGAAAGCAGATAAAAACAAAATCATTTCACTGTCAGAAAAAATCAACATAAACATTCCGGAAAATCTGAAAAGAAAAACGCAATATCTGCAGCACCCGGTGTTTAACAAATATCATTCTGAAACCGAAATGCTAAGGTATTTAAAACACCTTGAAAATAAAGATCTGTCTCTGACTCATTCTATGATACCATTAGGTTCCTGCACCATGAAATTGAATGCTTCGACGGAAATGGCTCCGATTACATGGATAGAATTTTCAGATATTCATCCTTTTGCCCCGACTGATCAGGCTGCTGGTTACTTGGAATTTTTTAATATTCTAGAAAATGATCTTGCAGAAATAACAGGATTCGATTCGGTTTCACTTCAGCCTAATTCCGGTGCGCAAGGCGAATATACCGGGCTGCTTGTAATAAAAGAATACCACAGAAGCAGAGGTGAAGACAAAAGAAATGTTGTATTAATACCTTCATCGGCTCACGGAACAAATCCTGCCAGCGCAGTAATGGCAGGAATGAAAGTAGTAATAATTAATTCAACTGAAAAGGGTTACATTGATCTTAACGATTTAAAAAAGAAAGCCGAAGAAAATAAAGATGTGCTTGCGGCTTTAATGGTTACATATCCTTCCACAAATGGTGTATTTGAAGAATCCATTTCGGAGATATGCGATGTGATTCATAAGTACAGTGGCCAGGTTTATATGGATGGCGCAAACATGAATGCCCAGGTTGGATTAACCAGTCCGGCAAAAATCGGTGCAGATATCTGTCATATTAATCTTCATAAAACTTTCTGCATTCCTCATGGAGGCGGCGGTCCCGGTATGGGTCCGATTGCTGCTGCAGAGCATCTATCTCCATTTTTGCCGAATCATTCAATTATAAATCTCGGACATTCCAAGGGTATTACTGCAGTATCATCGGCTCCCTGGGGAAGTGCAAATATTTTATTAATTTCTTATGCATACATCAAGATGATGGGCCCTACAGGTTTGACAAATGCTTCGATTGCTGCAATCGTAAATGCAAATTATATAAAAGCCAGATTGGAACCATACTTTAAAGTCCTTTATACCGGCGAAAAAGGTAGAATAGCACATGAATTGATTTTTGATACAAGAAGCTTTAAACAAACTGCCGGAATTGAAGTTGAAGATATAGCAAAACGGCTTATGGATTACGGATTTCACGCTCCTACAGTCTCATTTCCCGTTCCCGGAACTTTAATGGTTGAGCCGACAGAAAGCGAATCTAAAGAGGAATTGGATAGGTTTTGTGACGCATTAATTTCTATATATAAAGAGATAAAAGAAATTGAAACCGGGATTGCCGATCCTTCCGACAATGTCCTGAAAAATTCACCGCATACTGTTTATGAAGCAGCATCTGATCAGTGGAAGCATATTTACTCAAGGGAAAAAGCGGTTTTTCCGACTGCCTGGACGAGAAATAACAAATTTTGGCCGAGTGTTGGAAGAATAAATAATGCTTATGGTGACAGGAATCTAGTATGCAGCTGCAATTTAATCACGGATTATGTTGAGGAACTAGCATAGATATTGTATTGAAAGTCTGCAGAAATATTTTTAACCCGGTTTTCATACCAGAGAATCGGGTTTTTTAATTAGATTTTATTACACATAAGAAATTTAAATGTATAAATTTTCTCTTTTCTTGTTAATCATTTTCACAGGTGGGACATTATCTATTTTTCCGCAAAACTCCGATGAAACAACAGACATTAAATTTATTGTTGTAGATTCAATATTTATCGTAGGCAATGATGTAACTGAGGATGAAATAATCCTGAGAGAGCTGACATTTTCCTTAGGAGATACTCTAACTAAAGAAGAACTACTTTACAACCAGGATAGAATTTTCAGTCTGGGAATTTTTACTAAGGTTCAATTGTTCCCTTCTTCTTTAGAAAATTCTCATTGTAAATTAATTATTTATGTTGAAGAGAGCTGGTATTTATATCCTCTTCCCGTTGCTGAATTAAGGGACCGGGATTGGAAAAAATTTTCTTACGGATTGGATCTTGTGCTTCAAAATTTCAGGGGCAGAAATGAAGTATTCAGGGCACGCTCGGTTTTTGGATATGATCCTGCTTACTTACTTTCATATTACAACCCTTACTTAATCTGGGAAGAAAATATTTTCTTCAGGGCGGATCTTCAATACCGGAATGCCTCCAACAGAAGCAGCATTGCAAAAATGCTGTACGGGGGAGACTTCGACCAGAAATTTATTTCCGGTTCAGTTACAGTTGGGAAAAGAATCGGTTTATATCATAGAATTTCTACCGGCTTAGGTTTTAATTACACTGAAACTCCATTCTATATTTCAGGTATTTCTGTTTCCGGTGACAGAACCGACAGATTCTTTTCATTGCTGCTGGGGTATGCCTTCGATTCCAGAGATCTTATTCAGTTTCCTAAAAACGGTATTTACGGTTCTGCGGCAATACAGTTAAAAGGATTCGGAGCTCACAATATTAATTACCAGGTTTTTAATTTGGACTTCAGGGAATACCGGCCGCTGCTTGGTGATTTGGTTGGAAAATGGAGATTTACTTCCAGACATGCCTTCGGACGCCAGGTTCCTTACAACGATTTTTCTTTTTTGGGATTCGGCGAACGTATTAGGGGTTATTTTTATAAAGAAAGCGAAGGACATGATTATTACATCGGTTCACTCGAATTTTTTTATCCTGTAATTAAAGATGTAAATATATCGCTCGATTTTATTCCAATTGTTCCGAAAGAACTTCTGTCTTACAGGGTAGCTTTATATTCGCAGATCTTCGGCGATACCGGCGCAACAAAATTAAAGGATTTAAAATTGAGCCTAAACGATTTTAATACCGGCTTTGGTACCGGTTTAACTCTGCTGATTCTTCCCTATAATATTTTACGGATTGAATTTGCGTCTGATGAAAACTTAAATACTGAATGGATAATTGATCTTGGAGTATCTTTCTAACATCGAGCTGTATTATTCGGATCTTGAAGCACGTGATGAAATCATCATTGTTTCCGGTGAAGAGTTTAAACATATTAGTAAGGTAATGCGCCATTCCCCGGGAGATGAAATTTTTGTCACCGACGGGGAAGGAAAAATATTTAAAGGAGTTATTGAGAAAATTCTTAAGGATTTTGCTGAAGTAAGAATAGCAGAAACCTTAAGTTATGTAAACAAAAAAAAGGAGTTTACATTTTGCCTTCCCAGGTTAAAAAACCCCGAGAGGTTTGAATTTGCTTTAGAGAAATCTGCAGAACTGGGAATTACAACTTTTATCGTATTTAATTCTTCAAGAACGATTTCCAAAGGAATTAAAATTGACAGGTGGAATAAAATTCTGCTATCTGCTATGAAGCAATCGCTTTTAAGTTTTCTTCCCTCAATCCGGGATGGCGGTTCACTCAAAGATCTAATTCGATTAGAAGGTGAAAAAATTATTTTCGATCAATCAGGGAAAAGAAAATTTGCAAGGAATATGGTTAAACCGGGGGAAAAATATTATTTCATTTTCGGCCCTGAAGGAGGGCTCACCAGGGATGAGTTAAATTTTTTTAATGAAGATAACATCGTTAAATTATCAGACAATAGATTAAGAACTGAAACTGCTGTCGTTAAATGCGCCGCATCATTATAAAAATAATATTACCTTAAATGTTTAATTCAATTATTGTGCGAAGATTAAACTTTGCATTAATCCTTTCGATTTTTTCATTCTTATTTTATTCCTGCAGCTCGGGGAGGTATACTACTGATAAAGATTATAATGAATCCAGGTATAAAAATAATTACAGGATATTAAAAAGCAGTGAGACAATTGCTTCTTATTATGCAGATGAATTTCACGGAAAGAAAACCGCGAACGGAGAGATTTATAACATGTATGATTTAACCGCCGCTCATATTTATTATCCATTCGGGACAATTGCCAGGATTACAAACCTGCTTAATAGCAAATCTGTAATTATCAGAATTAATGACAGAAAACCTGTTGGCCTCAATAGAGACATTGATCTTTCCTATAAAGCTGCTCAAGAACTAGATATGATAAATGATGGAATTGTTGAAGTTCGTGTAGATGTGCTTAAATGGGGTAACTGAAAAAAAATCTTAATCCGGCCGTTCAAAATACCAATCGCTTTAAAAAAAAATAACCCAGTGTTGGGGAAACACTGGGTTCGACCCATTACCATCAAAGGGCAGGGGAGAACCCTTTGAAAGGGTCAAATTTTATTTGAAAGGTTGATTAAAAATAATATGGTTCTCCTATTAAGTCAATAAATTTGAACCATTAAATTTATAGAAAATACTCTTGTATGATCTATATCATATTCTGCTTGACATTATAAATAATACCTGGAGGAAAATTGGAGATATTTCAACCGGAATCTTTAGTTGCACTGTTGACTTTAACAGTACTGGAAATTGTTTTAGGAATTGATAATATAATTTTCATTTCAATACTAGCTAGTAAACTTCCTCAATCGCAGGAAAAAAAGGCAAGGTTAACGGGACTCATTCTAGCGATGTTTGCCAGGATTGCTCTTCTTTTTTCTTTAACACTGATAATGAGGCTTACAAAACCTTGGTTTACAGTTTTTAGTACTGAAATTTCAGGCAGAGATATTATTTTAATAACCGGGGGGTTATTCCTCCTAGCAAAAAGCACATTTGAAATTCATGAAAGATTAGAGGGGAGTGAAGAACATAAGTCTGCGAAAATTTCCGCATCATTTAAAAGTGTAATAATTCAAATCCTGTTATTAGATATTGTTTTTTCTTTAGATTCCGTAATAACTGCAGTGGGAATGGTAAACCAAATAGAGATAATGGTAGCAGCAATTGTTATTGCAGTAGGATTTATGATGTTATTTTCAGGAAAAATTAGCAGATTTATTCATAAACATCCCACGATTAAAATGCTTGCTCTAAGTTTTCTGCTCTTGATTGGCTTTTCACTTGTAGCAGAAGGATTAGATCAGCACATTTCCAAAGGATATATCTACTTTGCAATGGCCTTTTCTGTTTTTGTGGAAATGCTTAACATGAAAATAAGAGCAAAATCTACTGCACCTGTCAGACTTCATGAAGCATATAGTCCTGTAAAAAATGCTCTTAAGGATTACTAAACAGTGCGGATAAAACTACATTTTCTTCAAGAATTTGAATGATCTAAAACATGCTTCATTATTGCTGAACTGTTTTATGCATTCAATCACTTTAATATAAATTGCAGATGCCCATCTTAGCATGGATTTTTTTATCCTTTCTATAAACTAAATGAGTTCATGAGTATATTGAATAAATCTGCCTCGATAGTTGTCGGGTTAATTTTAATACTGTGCTTCATTATTACCGTTGGTTTTGTATTTTATTTCGAAACTAAGGAGATATTTAATGCAGCGGATGATAGAGCCTGGATTTTAAAAAACATCTCAAACATTGAAGCTGTATTATACAGTATTTCAATACTTGAAGAGGGACAAAGAAGCTATGTAATTACAAATGATGAAGAACATTTGGAATCCTTTGAACCTTTATCAAAAAAGATTCAAACCAGCCTTGCTGAATTGAAGTCTAGCATGCAGAAGGATCCAAATGAACTGGCATATGTAAATACTATTGAATCACTGGCTAAAGCACGCTATGAATCACTTTTAAAAGGGATTGAATATAGGAAAGCCGGGCAAATGGATCTTGTTCAAAACCAGCTTGTAGTTGGTAAAGAGTATATGTATGAATTAAGAGAAATTGTTGCCGGAATGCTTATGAGGCAGAATAATTTATATAATCTTATTGAAAATAATCTGGAAAGTACAATAAAAGTTGCATTGGTAACAATTATTGCCGGGACACTCATCATTTGCTCAGTTTTTCTAAGCATCTTTTTCACTTTTAATCGGGAAATTGCTGAAAGAAAAAAGGCGGAAGAAAAAATTATAAGTGAAAAGGAATTTTCGGTAAGATTACTGAACAGCAGTCTGGACGGCATTATTGCCTTTGACAATAATAACAGATTCACTTTATGGAATAGGGGAATGGAAAACCTTACCGGTATTCCGGAGAGCGAAGTTTTAAATAAAAATATATTTCAGACTTTTCCTGTTTTAGAATCTATCGGCGAAGATAAAAATATACATCAGACACTTGCCGGCGAACATGTGATAGTTAAAGATAAATTTTTTACTTTGCCTGAAACAAAACGAAGAGGATATCTTGAAGCCTATTACTCACCTGTTGTAGACGGGAATAAAGAAATTACGGGTGGTTTGATAATTATAAGAGATACGACTCAAAAAAAATTAATGATGGAAGAACTGAAGTCGGCAAAAAGGGAGCTTGAGAAAAGAGTAGAAGAGAGAACTTCGGCTTTAGCCGAAGCTAACAGGCAATTAATGCGCGAGATAATGGAGAAAAATAGAGCCCATGAAAGAATCCAGGAATCCTTGGAGGAAAAAATAGTTTTAATAAAAGAAATTCACCACAGAGTAAAAAATAACCTGCAGGTAATTTCCAGCTTATTAAATCTGCAGTCTGCTTATATCAAAAATATTGAAGCGCGTGAATTGTTCGGCGATAGCCGGAACAGAATAAGATCAATGGCTCTCGTGTATGAAAAATTATACCTGTCAAAAAATTTAAGTGAAATAAAATACCGGGATTATATTTTTTCATTAACGGGGGAATTAGCCCAGCTCTACGGGATTGAACCAAACCGGATTTCCATTTCATACGGGATTGATGATGTTAGTATTAAAATTGATCCGGCTATTTTATGCGGCTTAATAATAAATGAGCTTGTATCAAATTCTTTCAAGCATGCTTTTCCCGGGGAGAAAAAGGGAGAAGTCTTCATAGGATTCAAAAAAAACGGTAATAACTATTTAATGACAATAAAGGATAACGGAATCGGATTCCCGATTGATTTTGAATTGGTGCAGACAAGTAAATTGGGTCTGCTGTTAGTCCGTTCTCTAAGCGAACAGCTTCACGGAAGTCTTGAAGTTAATTACCGGAACTCTACTGAATATTGTATCTCCTTTCCTGCTTGAGAAAAATTCACGGCTTTCCTAGATTTTTAATATTTAGTTAAACTTTATTAAATTAAATTTATCCTCATAACATTTTTACAGATAATAAGTGAATACTGAAATAATAATCATCCTTATAATTCTTGTTACGGCCGTAGTCTTATTTGTTACCGAGAAAATTCCTGTCGACCTGGTTGCTTTAATGGTAATGGCAGTATTAATTCTTGCAGGGATTCTTACCCCGGAAGAAGGATTTACAGGTTTCAGCAATGAAGCTACTATTACGATAGCAGCTATGTATATCTTAAGCCAGGGTTTATTTAAAACCGGCGTCGCGAATTATATCGGCCGGATTTTTACAAAAATTTTTAAAAGAACTTTCTGGATAGCAAACAGCATAATGCTCTTTATTTCCGGGATTATTTCTGCATTCATAAATAATACTACTCTTGTTGCATTATCTTTGCCCATCATCCTTAAAACCGCAAAAGAAACAAAAGTAAGCGCATCAAAACTTTTACTGCCTCTCTCCTACGCTACTGTTTTTGGAGGCATGCTCACATTGATTGGGACATCAACCAATATACTTGTCAGTTCTTTGGCCAAGCAGATGGGTCAGCCGGCATTTTCTATGTTTGAGTTTACTCATCTCGGATTAATTTTCTTTGCAGTCGGGCTTTTATATATGATTTTTATTGGGATTCATTTAATCCCTGAACGCAGAACCGATGCCGACTTAACCACTTCATTCGGATTGGGAGAATATCTTACGGAAATAATTATTAAGAAAGAATCAGGCTTTATAGGAAAGAGAATAAATGAAGTTTCGCTGGTTAAAAATCTTGGAATAGAGATAATTGAAATTAAAAGGAATCAGGAAAGAATACTTCTTCCGTCCCCTGCAACCGTGCTTCAGGATAACGACCGGTTAAGAATAAAATGCGATGTCGAAAAGATTAAGGAACTTAAAGAAAAAACAGGTGTGCTCTTAAAACCAGGATTAAAATGGAGAGATGAAGAACTGCAGGGTGAAGATTATATTCTTGTTGAGGCAGTTATCTCCCCTCATTCTTTTCTAATCGGGAAAAATTTAAAAGAGCTGAGGTTCAGAAATAGTTTTGGAGCAACCGTACTTGCCATCCGGCACAGGGGAATGATAATGTATGAAAATGTAGCAACTACAAGCTTAATGGCCGGAGATGCCTTGCTGCTTGAAATCAGCAAAATAAATTTTGATCGCCTGAGGGAAAACGAAGCATTTGTTGTAGTCTCCGAAGTTGAACCCCCAACATTTAAAAAAGTTAAAATAATTTTTTCCATATTTATTATGCTGGGTGTAGTGGTGACTGCTAGTCTGGAAATATTGCCGATTTCTATAGCCGCCGTTGTCGGCAGTATTCTTTTAGTCCTTACCCGGTGTATTTCATTAGAAAGTGCTTATAAGGCAGTTGATTGGCAGGTGATTATGCTTTTAGCCGGTTCTATTTCTCTGGGTTATGCTATGCAGAAAACGGGAACAGCCGAGTTTTTATCAGACTCAATTCTTTCTGTTGCAGGGAATTTCGGTCCTACATTAATTATATCTGCTTTTTATCTTATTACTTTAATTTTAACTGAAGCAATGTCCAATAATGCAACTGCCGCCTTGATGACACCAATAGCAATTTCCACAGCAGCTTCATTAAATCTCGACCCGAGGCCTTTTTTAATCACCGTTATGTTTGCTGCTTCCCTTGCTTTCATGATGCCTGTGGGCTACCAGACACACTTGATGATATTTAATCCGGGTAGGTACAGAATCATTGATTTTATTAAAGTAGGAACTCCGTTAAATATAATTTTTTGGATTCTGGCATCGCTGCTTATTCCTGTATTCTTCCCTTTTTAACTCGGTACTTTCAAAAAATAAAATTTCTACTGAGCATTCCACTGATAGAAATTAACGTCCGGAAGCCGCTCTATTTATTTCATTCCACCAGTCATTTTTGATGATCTCAAACTTCGCCTTCTGTCTTTCATCCAGCAGCGCTACTATTTTCTTATCAGAAGATGCCTGGTCAACGCTTTGACTGTTAGATCTGATATATTCCGAAAGAATATTTTCAATTTTTTTTGCTTGTTCATCGGATAATAAAACTTTTTGCTGAAGTTTTATAGACATATTTTTCGAAAGCTCAGTTTTATCATTTTTTTCATTTTGGGCGAATAGATTTATACAGAAACCTAAGATTATAAATGAAAATACTATTTGCCAAATTATCTTTTTCTTATGCATCATAATTATCTCCTTGAAGTTGATAACTATTAAGAATCAAACTAATGTAATCATTCAAAAATGTCAAACACAAAGTAAATGGTCATTTCTTGTTGATTAGCACAATAATTATTCCATATTTACAACCGCTAAAATTATCCCTCAACCGCGGTTAATTTTTAAGAAAAGATCAGTAAATTATTCATCTGCTGTACATTTCTTTTCAGCAGATATTTTCTTTTTTACTTCAATTTACCGTCCAAAATCGTTATTTTTTGAAGTTAATTAATTTTTTTAAAGTATGGAATTGATTTTATATACTATAATTTGTAGGGGTAGTGAAAATGGTTAAGCAAAAGGTTACACGCATCGGAGTTTTGACCGGTGGTGGTGATTGTCCCGGTTTAAATGCGGTAATACGCGGTGTTACCAAGCCTGCTCAAGATTATGGAATGTCTGTCTTTGGTATTTTAGACGGATTTGAAGGTTTGGTGGAGGGAAGAGCAAAAGAATTAAAGAATGAAGATGTTTCAGGTATTTTAGCAAGAGGGGGTACTATTTTGGGCTCCTCAAACAAAGGCGATCCTTTTCATTGGCCGGTTCAAAAAGATACCGGAATTGAAATAGTTGATAAATCCAGCTCGGCATTGAAGAACTATAATGCATGGAACTTAGATGCATTGATTGCTATCGGCGGCGACGGTACCATGCACATTTGCAAGAAACTTGGTGATATGGGAATGAATTTGATCGGAGTTCCTAAAACTATAGATAACGATCTGGATGCAACGGATGTAACCTTTGGCCATGATTCTGCAGTTTATGTTGTCGCTACTTCACTCGATCGATTACATACTACTGCTTCTTCGCATCATCGTGTAATTGTTATGGAAGTTATGGGCCGTTATGCCGGCTGGATTGCTCTTAATGGAGGACTAGCTGGGGGAGCAGATATTATTTTAATTCCTGAAATTCCTTTCTCATGGGAAAAAATTTATGATAAAATCTTAAAACGTGAACTGATGGGGAAAAGGTTCAGTTTGGTATGTGTTGCCGAAGGTGCAAAACCGTTGGATGGTCAAATGACTGTAAAAGGGGAGGATATAAAAAGGCATGACCCAATTCAGCTGGGAGGAGTGGGTGAAGTTGTTGCAAAAAAAATTGAAGATAATACCGGAAGAGAAACAAGGGTTACAGTGCTCGGGCATTTGCAGAGAGGCGGCAGCCCTACACCGTTTGATAGAATTCTCTCAACAAAGTTCGGTGTTGTTGCCATTGAATTGGCTGTTCAGAGAAAGTTTGGCAGAATGGTTGCATTAAAAGGAGCTGAGATAAAAAATGTCAGGATAGAGGATGCAATTTCAAAGCAGAAGTTAGTAAAGCCTGATACTCAGGCGTTAATAGCTGCTAAGGCCATAGGAATTTCTTTAGGTGAATAATTAATTGCAAAAAACAGGGGTTGATTTTACACCGTTCAACAGATATATTTAATTTAATTACTTATTTTTAGTAGACAAAAAATGAATTTTGGGGTCGTAGTTCAGTTGGTTAGAACGCCTGCCTGTCACGCAGGAGGTCGCGAGTTCGAGTCTCGTCGGCCCCGCCAAAGCTCAGAGGATATCTGAGCTTTTTTATTTATAAATGGAATGGTGCACTTATATATTGTATTCTGTTAGATTCGATAGAATACGATGTAGATTCACTGATAAAACACAGTGAAAGCTCTGATGGGGAAAAACTTTCCTTTTGACTATCACGTTAGCTGCAATTGAATACTATAATTAATTATCAACATTAATTAGGGATTAAATTACCTAAAAACAAATAGTTCTTGCAAACTCACTAATTAAATTGTATATTAGCACTCTCCC
>DAISZW010000112.1:0-11005 GCA_036824595.1 Ignavibacteriaceae bacterium | reverse complement strand
GGAGGCTTCATCGTTCCTTTACAATAAATTCATTTCACTTTGTGGTGAAATTTACTTTCTTGGCGTCTGATGATTTTGAGTTATGATAATCTATCAAAGCAAAACCAACTCTCTTTACTTTCGGATTCATATCCTTCTTTGCCAGCTTCCCGATCGCTTCTATTCCCTCTTCATTTCCGATCTTTGAAAGTGCAAGTGCAATAAGTATCCGGGTGTTTGCGTTTTCTTCCTTGTTTAACAGCTTAATAAGAGGTTTAACAAGCTCCTCAATTTCATAGAATCCCGCAAAGTAAATACAGCTCTGTTTAAGCCCTGTATTTTCGGATTCTAATCCCATTGCCAGATTCTTGATCATTCTTTCACTGATTTCAGATTTTACATCTATAAAACTGCAGCTCAACAAATTTTTCGCAAACATATTGTTAGATAACAATACTGCTAATAAAACTACCGCAGCCAGTTTTGCTGTTTTGTTCAGTTGTGAAGTCATTTGTGCCTCCTTATTTTTTATTTTCACGAATCAAATAATTAAACTTTCTTTGTTAAACTTAATTGATCCATTTGTAACAGGTGTCATTCACAAGTAAACGTTTGTAAAAATTTGTCATTGATATTTTTAAGGAAGGATTACTCTGCAGGCTGCTTCAATAACAATCAAGAATAAAATTTATATTTCTTTTTAAATAATGATTTTCAAAAAGGAATTACTTTTTAATAAATATAATAGAATAAAGGTTCTTTAAAAAAATACATCCCGGTTTTGGACCGGGATGTACTGGCAGTTATGGTTTGTTTCAGTGAGGAGACTGAGATGGTGAAGCTCTTTAGTCGAAGATTATTTCGAAAATATTTCTTTTTCCTTTATTCTTACGCCAGAATTTGGTATATCTTTCCTGGGTAATTAAACCTATAGGTCCTTCATAAATTCCACCGTTTATGTATCCGTCATAAACTCTTACTGCAATCACATTTTCTTCATTATATTTTATTAAGCCGTCGGGAAGATAATAACCTCTGAATTGGTTGTATTCTTCAGAATGAGTATTCTCTGATGCTTTATCCTTAATTATGCCTGTTGAACCTACCAGTTCCCCGTTTAAATAAACTTCGTCAAGATCATCGATCTTTCCCATCATAAGAACTAATTTTTTCCCTTTTAATTTTTCCGGTGCTTTAAAGGTTTTCCTGTACCAGCCGAAACCGTTATAATCTTTAAATCCCTGGGATTCCCAGTAACCGGGGACAATTATTCTATTCCAGTTTTTATCATTAATATTTTTGTTTTTCCATTCTTTGTCGTCGCCGGCTTTAAACTTCCATTCGCCTTCAAGATTAATTTCAGCATTTAATGTGTTGGGCCTGTAATAGAGACCTATGTTTCCATTTGCAATCCCGCCCCCAAGTTCTGCATCAAAGACTCTTACAGCCAAAACATTTTCCTGATTTTTCTTGAAGTTATAGACAGGTACAGGATACCGTCTCCAGGCAAAATATGCCGTCTGGTAATTTGGAGGGAATTGACCTGAAAAGCCTACAAGCTTACCATTTAAATAGGCTTCGTCTATATCATCAATCGCTCCTAAATCCAGGTAAACTATTTGCCCTTTGAAATCTTCAGGAAATCTGAAATGCACTCTATACCAGGCGTAGCCGTTGTATCCATAAAATCCCTCATCCTCCCAGTATGAAGGAACTCTAACTTCTTCCCATTCTTCGTCATCATAGAAAGGATCGGCCCAGTTCATATCATCGCCGATGCTGAATTTCCAATAACCTTTAAGGTTCAATAATCTGTCCCAATCCTGGGCAAAATTAGTTTGTGCTAACAAACTGAATATTATAATTACTATTCTTATTTTCATATTTGTTTCCATCATTTAATCCCCGTTTTACTATACTAAATCTATTTCAATAAAATAAAATATGAGTCATTTACAAGTAAACGATTGTAAAAAATTGTCACTAAAACGGAGGAAATATGTCCAAAATAGAAAAAAAAGGGCTTCTGCAATATTTATAATGCGGAAATATAGATGAATAAAAAACTGATAGAGTTGAACTTTTGAATACAGTTTTCAAGCTTGATGATTAAGAGATCTAATCAATAAGTTTATATCCTATCCCGTGTACAGTTAAAATAATTTTCGGATGATCCGGATCTTTCTCAATCTTTTGTCTCAATTTCAAGATAAAATTATCAACAGTTCTTGTGGTCGGACTTTCATCATATCCCCATACATTATTTAATAGATCATCCCGGCTTACCGTAGAGTTTTTATTATTCCATAAATAGCTGAGAATTTCAAATTCTTTGTGAGACATTTGTACCGATAATCCGTTTTCCAAAGCATTATAGGTTGAGAAATTCACTTCGATCCGGCCAATATTGACAAAACTATTCTTCGCTCTTACTTTATCTTCTCCCCTCCTTAAAACTGCTTTAATTCTTGCAAGCAGTTCCCGCAGACCGAACGGTTTTGTAACGTAGTCGTCAGCGCCTAATTCCAAACCGAGTACTTTATCTATCTCCTCTCCCTTCGCCGTAAGAAGAATAATCGGAACGGTGTTTCCTTTTTTCCGAACTGTTTTACAAACATCGAATCCGGACATTTTAGGAAGCATTACATCCAGCAAAACAAGACTGTAATCGCCTTCAAGAATATTTTTTAATCCTATTTCTCCATCCTCGGCAAAATCTACCTGGTAACCCTCGAACTCAAGGTTATCTTTTAAACCGAGACGCATGTTGGGTTCATCTTCAACAATTAAAATTTTATTCATTTTATTTTCTCTCTGAGTTATTCATTGGAAAGTTTAAGATAAAACTGCTTCCTTCATTAATTCTGCTTTCAACTTTAATTTTCCCCTTATGTGCATCCATAATATGTTTAACTAAAGTTAGGCCTAATCCTGTTCCTTTTGTATTGTGAACAAATCCTTCACTTACGCGGAAAAATTTTTCAAATATTTTTTTCTGATTCTCTTCCGAGATTCCAATCCCCTTATCATCAATTTTAATAAAAACCAGATTGTCATCCGTTCCGGTGCTGATGTTTATCTCCTTTTCGTCGCTGCTGTATTTCACGGCATTGTCAATAAGATTAATTACAGCTTCCGAAACCGCTTCGGAGTCTGCTCTTATATTTGAATTAATTTCTCCCGGTGAAAATGTAAACTTGAATCCGCTGTTTTGAAGATGAAACTGGTAAGAATTAAAAAGCTCCTGGACGAGCTGATTTACATCCACACTTGAAAAATGATAATCTCTTTTACCCGCTTCGATCTTAGAAAAGCTCAAAATTTTATTTACTATTCTGCTTAACCTGCCGGCCTCTTTGCTGATTATTGAATAATACTCTTTCTTCTTCTCTTCGTTTTTAGCTCTTCCCATTTCAAGAGTTTCCGCAAACATGCTTATTAATGCAAGCGGCGTACGAAGCTCATGGGAAACATTTGAAACAAAGTCCGATTTAATTTTGGCGAGCTCCATCTCCTTTTTGATACTTCTGAATACAATTAATACTCCGGCGAAAAGAATCACTATTAGCAAGGAAATAAAAATTATTCCGGTTTTTGACCTTTCCTTTACCAGGCTTTCAATGGTTTCGCCCTGAAGGAGGATGCCAAGTTCATAATTAGGAATAATCCATAGATTTTTCTTCTGCTGGGTCTCCAGATTGGCAACATTGTCGCTTGTAAAAATAAAATTATCAGAATTAATTTCCGAACAGGTAATTATAAATTTATCCCCGGCAATTTCCTTAATCTTTGTTCCTAAAACATCCCGTACAAACTTAATCGGGTTTATAACAAGCACGCAGATATTTCTCATCTTTGCAGGATCATCCAGCAGAAATACTAAAATGGTGCTGCTGTCGTCCGATACACTCTCGATAGGTTCTATTTTATTATATCCGCCTCTTTTATATGTGAGAAGCTTGCGGATTCTGGTTTCATTATTTTTAATAAGTTTTCTCACTTCGGCTGAATTAACGAGCGAATTATCCTGATATCCTGAATCAGAATATAATTCGGATACATTTCCCAGATTCAGGCTGTCGATGAAGAAAACAGAGCTGATTGCTTTAGTAATATTTATTAGGCTGTCTGCTTTTCTTTTAAAGTGATCCGGGTGTGTAGTTTCTTCGGTGAGCAGTAAATTTAATTTGCTTCGCCAGTTTGAAACAACGTCTTCAGAATATTGATTTACGGAAAACAGAATCGCTTCGAGCTGATTATTATATATTTCTTCAATAACCTGCTCGGATTCATTCAGTGTGCTGATTTCATACAGTGAAAAAATCAATGCAGGCAGCAGAATGATGAGTATTAGAATTAAGGCTATTTTTCTAATTGGATTATTCATATGCTCAAATTTAATAAAATAAGCTAAAAACAATTTCCGGAAAATCTATATAACATATGCTGTAATACCGTAAAAATTAAATAAATATGATAAAAACAGTAAAAAGGGGTTACCTGTTTTTTTTATTTTTTCTATTGCCCTCTATAGTTTAGAAGTTTATATTTACTTTGTAAAAATTAAGGAAAATAATATGCAAAGTATAACCTCAAGATCGTACTTAATAAATATTGCAAGCAGGCTTCAGATTAAAGAAACCATATTATTATTATCGGCAGCTGTTTTATTACCATTATTAATCCATTTAATACCGGCTGTTAACGGTCAGCCTGCCGGAGCATATCTCCTTCCTATCTTCTATGCGCCGTTAGTAGCAGTTCTCTTTTTCCGATTCCATGCAGCAATTATAACCGCAGTTTTTTCTCCTATGATTAATTATCTGATCACGGGGAATCCGCAATTTCAGCTCGTTCAGATAATGAGTTTAGAACTGGGAATTTTTGTAACTATTTTCTATTTCATAAATAAAATAGATAGTTTGCGTTTTGTGGCAGCTCTTTTAAGTTATGCGCTGACTATGGCAGTCCTGTTTGTTTTTTTATCCGTCGTAAATTCGCTGCTTCCCGGAAAAGATGCATCCGGTTTTATCATAGATTCAATTTCTACAGGAATTCCGGGATTATTTATTATTGCAGCAATAAATATTGCGGCTGTAAAACTTTTTAGTAAGAAAAAATAACCACGAAATTAATTTTAAATTATAAAAACAAATGTCATTTCGACCTTTTCTCGGAATGACATTTTTTATGTAAAAATGGAAACTTTATCATTTAAAACAATTTGTCAAAGGCTGGAGAATCTCCATTTGCCTAAATTCGATCTAATTGTCGGTATAGCCGACGGAGGAATCGTTCCGGCAAGTCTTGCTGCTTATAAGACCGGCTGCGACATAGAAATTATAAAAATAAACTACCGGGATGTAAACAACTCCCCTTCATTCGACAAGCCGAAGCTGCTTTCCAAAATTTCAGAATTTCATCAGAAGAAAAATATTTTGATTGTAGATGATGTTTCTGTTTCAGGTAAGACTTTAGATTTTGCAAAATCATTTTTTCGAGGGAATGATATAAAAACATTAGTCTTTAAAGGCAAGGGTGATTTTGTTTTATTTCCCGAGATAAAGGATTGTGTTAACTGGCCCTGGAAGATGGAATTTTAACAAGGGGATTATTCGGTAAGAAAGAAAAAGGCTGAATATTTTTTATTCAGCCCTGCATATTTTAAACCTTCTTATTAGCTGCTTCAAAGAGAACATACATACTTCTTATTAAACTTGCGGGTCGGCCTGTCAAATTTTTCACGGCCGTCATCCGGAAGAATAAAATGAACTTCTTTAAAGATATTCAAGATATTCAATGAATTTTTTAAAACCCTTAGAAATTTCCCTTCACACTGAATTTTTTGTCCGGAATATTGATTTAAAAGGGTTCTCGTAATCTGGTATTCATCATTTAGATAAATAAAAGTTCGGTCATTTATCCAGGCCTGGAATATTTTTTCACCGTTTTTATTTGTCAGCACAATTTCGGAATAGTCTACGCCATCCGAGCAGGTTAAAGTTACATCAGTTAAAAGAAGTGAATCGGGAATAAATTCCAGCGAATCTTTTTGTGCATTCGATTCCGTAAATAGGACTAATGCAAAAATACTGCCCCACATTATCTGCTTCAACGTCACCTCCGTTTTCCTAATTCCTACAACCTTTTGCTGTTAGAAATTATGCAACAAAACGTTTGCCAAACATATTTTGATCCTCTCGTGCCTAGCAAGAATGCACTTTGGCAAAATTTTTTAAACAACTTTATCAAAAGGGAAGCATTTAATGTAGAAAATACCTCGAGACCGGTAATCCCTTACCCCTAAGTTCAATACCTAATTACTTACCGGTTCAGCCCGTAAATTCTAAAAACCCTTGTACAGTCGTTTTATCAAACAATAAAATGAATTTTCTGCTAAAAAAATATTTTTAAAGAAATAATTAAAGGTATTAAAAAATGCACGGCCGGAAAAAGAATATATATCTAAAGGTATTCAGCAAAAATCAGGTTTGTGATATCTAATTTTTTAGAAATTTTTCATAAATGAGATACTTAGTTGTGGATCGGAGTCTGCTGATAAAATATATTTTGCCAGCATCCGTTAATTTTTGAATAAATGGCAGTTATCAGGAAAGTAATGAAAGATCCTTCCTCCACCTCTTTTGTTTCAAGAGTTGCTTTATAGGTTACTATCCCGTTTTCATCATTTAAAATAAATACCTGTGTATTATCTTCCTGCGGTGTCAAAAAAGGAAATTTATGTGAAGATATTTGTTCAATAAAACCTTCCTTATTAAAAATGCCGGATTGAATTATTGATATTGATTTTTCTGCAAGATAAGTCCGGTAGAAATCTTCATCCCCCTGTTTAGTGGCATCAAGGGCTTTATCTTTCAATGAAAGCAGGATTGAGCCAATCTCCTCCATTGTTTCTCCTAATTTTTTATTTCCAAAGGAAAAATAAAGGGAAAAAGATTAATTAAAATGCGTCTGAATTAATTCTTTTCAATTCCCGTACGTTAAACATCGTAGGAATATCGTTGTTATTTCTGCACCAGTGTTTTTTGCAGCCGCTGTAATCGAGCAGTACACATTGTGCAGGCACATCATATCTTTTTAGTTCCCAGCCTCCTTCAACAAGAGTGGTAACGCAAGCCGAGGCAATAACACCGCGCTTAGGCCTTCCTTCATGCGGCGACCAAAGAGAAAGATCGGATGCATGCGGAATTATGCAGACTTCAAAATTATGCTTCTTACCCATTTCTCTAAGCTGATTTACACGGCATTGAGCCAGACAACCTTCGCAAATCAATCCTTCCTTTACCTTCTTTGCTTTACATTCCTCGGTGGATTTGCTTCTCATACATCCGGGAACCAGCACGACTCTGTTTTTGGTCTGCAAAAATTCAGCTCTAAAAGCCCTGTTCATTAATTCCGCGCCAACCATGTTGAGATGATATTCTATCCTGGTGCGCGAACATTGAATCCTGTCCTCCCGCCAGCGATAGTCTTCATCAGCATTCATAAGAAAATTTTCAACATTCTCCGTATATTTTCCAAATGCTTCAGAAGCTCGAATATCAAACCATTTTGTAAATCCCTCAATCTCGGCAAAAATCTTCAACAGCTCACCCGTGGCTTTGGTTCCCCAGAAAGCGCGCCATCTTATAAAACGTAAAGACTGTTCTCTGAATTCTCCCGTTGCTTCAAACCATTTGCAGACATGGTCTATTTGCTCAAGAGTCGGTATAGGAACCTGAGTTTTTTTGGAATTTTTAGGTAGAAGGAATAACGTTGTAAGAATCCCTTTGGAAAAATCTATAAAAGGTTTGATGTGCTGGTGTTTCTTTCTCCATTCAGCCATGCGGGCCATCGTAATAAACGGCGCATGAATTACACTCAAAGCCTGATAAGCATAAGAACGCCAGAGAATTCCGAAACTGAGAAGCTCTAGAATATATTCTTCTGTTTCCCTTATATCTTCTAACTTATAATTTCGTAAATAATCCTTAAATTCTTCAACTAGAGGTGTAATTGATCCGGCCGCTTTCAGGATAACCGCATCGGTAAAAGTGCGGATATCTTTGTAATATTCTTCTGAATTCGTTTGCCCCGGCTTTAAAAAATATGTAGCTGGTTTCACTTGTAATTAATCCTATAAGAAAATTTTTTCCTCTCGGCCTGCACTCCCAATATCAAATTCTTCTCAGGCTTCCCCTGTCGGATAATTGTGGAAGTTAAATGTTTAATCCGGCAGCAGCTTTATTTAAACTTAATTTTTTTGAATAAAAGAGGCAAGGGATAAAAGGAAATGGAAGATGGAAAACGCCTGCCTGCCCGTCTTGGCTCGGCCAAGCCGAGACAGGCCGGCAAGGCAGGGATGATGGGAAATGGCGTCTTCCATTGCGGATAATTGTATTAAAAATTTTTAACTAATCCCTAAAATATTTCATCAGCTTTTTCTAAAAATTTGACATCAAATAAATTAAATATTAGTTTTGACGGAGTTTTTAACTTTAGATTTCAAACACACGCATAAAAATTCCAGCAGGTCTTAAGAAACATGAATTTTTGTTTTTCTCTGCTATTCATAAAGAAATCGGTAAAGCCTAAGGTAATTCCTGAAGGCTGAGGTGCGGTAGAAGGTGTTTTTCTATATTAAAACCGGCTTCAGAAAATTAGAGCCGGTTTTTTTTTGTATTAAATAAGGAGGTGCAATGTTCCAGGGAACGGCGACAGCTTTAATTACTCCGTTTGATGATGACTTAAATGTGGATTATTCCGCCTGGAAAAAATTTCTGAAATTCCAGATGGAAAACGGTATAAGTGCGTTAATTGTTCTGGGTACAACAGGAGAAGCAGCAACAATTGATGCCGATGAACGAAAAAAACTTACCGAAATGGCCGTTGAAACTGCAGATAAAAAAATCCCTGTGATTGTCGGAACGGGTACAAATGATACTAAAAAAGTTGTTTCATTAAACAAGCTTGCCGAGGATTGCAAAGCAGACGGAGTATTGATTGTCAATCCTTACTATAACAAAGGCACCCAAAGCAGTCTGGTTGAACATTACAAATATATTGCAGAACGAACTCCACTTCCGATAATTCTATATAATGTTCCAAGCAGGACGGCTATGAATATACTTCCCGAAACAGTTGTAAAAATTCATGAAAGCTGCCCGAATGTAATTGGAATAAAAGAAGCATGTGGAGATATTTCTCAAATCGCAAAACTATTCTCAATTAAACCGGATAATTTTATTGTTTACTCCGGGAACGATGATCAGACGCTTCCTATAATGGCTCTTGGCGGGAAAGGGCTCGTTTCCGTTTTATCAAATATTTATCCGAAGCAAACTTCTGAACTTACACAGGCGCTGCTTAATAATGATTATGAAAAAGCAAGAAAAATCAACAACAAATTTTTAAAATACATGAATCTTCTTTTTGTTGAGGCAAATCCCATTCCCGTTAAATATGCTGCAAGCAAATTGGAGATATGCAAAAATACTCTGAGACTTCCGCTCGCAAAGGCTTCGGCTTCAACGATGAAACTGATTGACGAGGAGATGGGAAAACTAGTTGGATGAATGACTGAAGATAATTTAAGAACAAGGATTAACGATTTTTGATTTTAGATTGTAAGTAAAATTATCCGAAAAAAATCAATTAAAAAAAGGGGAACTGTTAATGGATAAATTTGAGTTGGAAAACAGACTTGTAGATTTTTCGGTATTAACAATAGATATCATTAATGAACTTCCGGACACAAAAGCAGGAAATCATTTAGCTGGACAGTTAATACGCTGCGGGACATCACCAGCTTTAAATTATGGGGAAGCACAAAGCGGAGAATCAAGGAAGGATTTTATTCATAAAATAAAAATTGCGTTGAAAGAATTAAGAGAAACATTCATATGTCTAAAAATAATCAATAAAGCAATGCTTTATAAAACACAGTCGAAAATAGAAAATCTCTAAAGGAAAATAATGTACTTATTTCTATTTTTGTAAAAACAGCTGGAACTGCACAGAAAAATATGAATCATAATCATAATCAGAAATAAATTTATTCCTAAATCCTAAATCGTTAATCCTAAATCGTTAATCAAGAAAGAAGGAATAACATATTTGAACAAAATTAAATACGGATTAATCGGTGCTTCCGGTAAAATGGGGAAGGAAATTATCTCGTTAATGAATGAAAACGAGAATGAACTGGTTTTTAAATACGATATAGATGGAGAATCATTTTCAGAAAAACCCGAAGTATTGATTGATTTCTCTCTCCCGGCTGTCCTGGGAAAAACTATTGAATATGCGTTGAAATTTAAATCTCCTTTGATCATCGGAACAACAGGTTTTAACGAAGTTCAGCTTAAACAAATCCGTGAACTTTCGGAAAAAATCCCGGTGGTGCAGAGCTATAATTTTTCTGTTGGAATGCAAATGTTAATTCAATCTGCAGTTTTGCTGAAAGAAAAACTCACCGACTGGGATATAGAGATCTCCGAAATTCATCACCGGTTTAAGAAAGATAAACCCTCCGGTACAGCAATAATGATAAAGAATGCTTTAGGAAGGGAAGTGAACATTTCCTCTCTTAGATTGGGTAATGTAGTCGGTGAACATTCTGTCTCATTCGGAGGACTCGGTGAAACACTTACAATTACTCATTCGGCATTGTCAAGAAGAACTTTTGCCGAAGGAGTTTTAAGAGCAGTGAAATTTATAGTGGATAAGGAAAAAGGTTTTTATACAATAAAAGATGTGCTGGATAAAGAACAATAGAACACGGATCAGACGGATGCGACGGATTTAATAGGATTTTAAAATAAAGGGGAATAATATGCTTCACGGTGAAATAACTGAATTGATAATTAAAGCGTTTTACAAGGTCTATAATTCGCTTGGATATGGATTTCTGGAAAAGGTTTATGAAAATGCAATGAGAATTGAATTAAAAAAAATGGTATTTCTATAGAACAACAAAAAACATTAAAGTATATTATGAATGTAAGCAGATTGGAGATTATTATGC
>DAISZW010000281.1:0-3048 GCA_036824595.1 Ignavibacteriaceae bacterium | reverse complement strand
TAAAAATGATCAAATCCTTTTCCATCAGCTTTGTTAAAAGAATAGCTAATTGCTGCCCTGATAGCATTTGAAGGTTTTATGCTCATTTTACCAAACAAAGTAAGACTTTTATTATATTCCAATGGTACATTTGCATTATCACCGGTGTTTTCTGAATACCATAGAAATGGATCCTCGGAAGTAAATTCACTATAATTATCAGGCATAAACCTGCGGATACCATACCGTGGACCGGAGTTATCCTGGTATCTCCCGTTAAAAACAAAAAAGATTAAATCCTGTATTACGGGACCTTCAAGAAATAATGAAAAATCCTTATTCTTTAATACGTCAGAATCCTTAACTCCAAAGAATACATCCTTATGAGCAGTATAATAGTTTCCCGAGTTCAGTGAGACAGAACTCTTAAGCTTATTGCCTCCATCTTTTGTTATAGCGTTTACAACACCACTCATTGCATTTCCATACTCGGCATTAAATGTTCCGGTAATAACTTCGATTTCAGAAATGACATCATTTTCAACATTGACTTTCCGGTTAAGATCAAATCCTTCAAGCACCATTATACCATCCACAAGATAGGCAACCTCATTGGACCTGCCTCCTCTGAAATGCCCGCGAACAACACCAGCCTGAAGACTAACAACGGCATCAAGATTTTCAACCGGAAGTTCCTCTATATCCTTCGCGGTTATATTTCGTACTGAGCTGGTTTGATCTTTCTTGGTTTGAATGCGGGGAACTGATACAACAACCTCCTGGCTTTGTATCACAGCGACCTTAAGTTTAAAATCGGCTGAAGTTGTTCGGTTAACCGATACGGTAAGATCCTGGTAAATTACCGTTTCATATCCTACGCTGCTTGCCTTAAGCCTATAGGTCCCGGGAGGAATGTTCAGAATATAATAGTCTCCATTAAAATCAGCCGCCGCTCCAAATGAAGTTCCCTCTAAAACAACATTTGCTCCAAGCAGCGGTTCACCGGTTTCGGCATCGGTGACTTTTCCTGAAATCTTTCCCGTTGTTTGAGCCCGGAGTAATGCAGGAATTGCAAACACGATAATTATAAACATGATTAAATAATTGAATCGCATTTTACCGGATAAGTAATTCTTTATCATTTACACTCCAAACATTTATTTTAAGTAACGTTTTTTTATCTGTCATGGCAGACGCTTTTAATTAATAAAAATTGGAACTTATTTCAGCAATAACATTTTTTTTGAAATGACAAGATTACCTACCGTTAACCTGCAGAAATAAGTACCGCTGACCACTTTATTACCAATAGAATTTTTAGCGTCCCATGTAACATTGTAAACACCAGCTTTTAAATTCTCATTTACCAGGGTTGCAACTTCCTGACCGAGAATATTATAGATTTTAAGACTTACCTGTGAAGATTCCTTAATCCTGAATTGAATATGAGTAATCGGATTAAAGGGGTTTGGAAAATTCTGTTCTAACGCAAAGTATTTTGGATTGTCATCCATTAGATTTGCTGAGTATATGATGTCCTCATCAGTGCCGGGAGAGCCGTTTATGTTTTTTGACGCTTTCCAATAATTCGGGCTGTGAGGATCTCCCAAAGGATTTTTTTCCCTTATTACCAGGGAATATCCTCCCCCATCCGCTGATTCCGGCCAGGGCTCTTTATCATCATATCGAAACGAAATAAGTGTGTCTCCTGAAGCATCCAGCAGGATGATTTGTTCGCCTCCGTTATCTAATTGACTACTGTAGGAGTCAAAAGGAGAAAATCCGTAACGGATATAAAAATAATGTCCGTCGGAAGCTAATACTGTGTATTCATCCGGTCGTAAAATAGTATTGGCGGGAAATGAATAATTAACTCCCTTTACAAAGCGGGCCATGGATAAGTCCTGCGTCCTGGTTCCTATATTATGAAGCTCAATGAATTCAAACTCAGACTCATCGATTGAATCCAGCGGCAGAGGATGATAATGCAATTCAGAGATGATGATATTGTTCTGCAGTAAAGGGATCGTAAAAACGGCTTCATTCAAGGCGCTCCATTTCCCATTTAAATAAGTACGGGATTTGATTTGTGTTGTTTGGTTCAAAGTAAAAGGAGCCGAATATAAAAAAGCATTCGGTGAAACAGTCGATGCAGCGGAACTTCCGTTTTTTTTCTGCCCGGTCAGTTCTGCAGAGATCAGGAAATCAGAACTGGTTGTTCTTTCATTCATTCCCTGTATGGCGAGAATGTTTATCCCTTCTTTGAAATGGGTGATATACTGACTTACATCGATATCCTCAGGCACAACAGCTGATTCGTCAGGATTCTGGGAAGAGGCGTTAGAATTCCATTGCGGGTTACCATCAAAATTTTTTCTTGCTATTTCCCTGCCATTCAAATAGGCAATGAATCCATCATCATAACGGATTCTCAAGGTACAGGAAGCTAAACTGTCTGCAATGTCAGTGCTAAGATTAAAAGGAATCCGGATATAACAAGTAGAGTTTATAGAATACATCTCATCTTCAACATCAAGGCTTATATAATCATCATAGCCTGTCTCCCCGTCATAACCCACACCGCCGGGTTTACCCGAAGAGAGAAGCCAATCAGAGATATCAAAAGCAGGATCATTTCTCCAGGTAAAACTGATGATATTTTCCGGTATCGAAACAGATTTCGGCATGTCTTCCGGTACAATAATGAAATTGCTGCCGGATGAATTCGAGAGTAACCGGGGATCGGATCCATCTAATGTATAATAGATTGTGCCTTGGTTTGAAAATATTGAAACCTGATCAGTAACGGTTACATTTCCACCATGCTTATCCATTCCATTAACATGAAATACCGGGGCATCAATTTGCGGATAGAGATTTGCTTTCCTGAATTGATTAAGTACAATATCACTCCGTTGAGGAAGATAAGTATTCAATATCCAGTTTCGTTCAGTATACCAATCATCCAGAGTCAGCGGTGTTGCAAAGTGCTGGTCTCCCCACCGGGCCGATTCCGGAATAATCGAAAGTTCAACCTCGGATGCAAGCTGCCTGTAATTGTCAATCAAA
>DAISZW010000111.1:3303-11042 GCA_036824595.1 Ignavibacteriaceae bacterium | reverse complement strand
TAAGAATGAACTATAACTTCTTTAGATTCTCCCTGACCGACAAAGCTGACTACATCTTCTCCTCCGTCGGCATTTATTACGCCGCCGGAAATCCATTCGGCACCGTCTAAAGATAAAATGCTTATAATCTTTGCTACGTCCTGGGGAGAAGTTAGCCTGCCGCGGGGATTTTTCCTGCGTGCAACTTCCACCATGGGTGCAAATCCGGGTATCTTCCGTGCTGCCGGCGTATCAGTAACTCCGGCCATTATTGCGTTTACGGATGCTCCAAGATGTCCTAACTCTACTGCAAGCTGTCTAACGTGTGATTCTAACGCTGCTTTAGCAGCAGAAACAGCTCCGTAAAAGGGAATAATTGTATGCCCTCCTGAACTGGTCATTGCAAAAATCTTAGACTTATTCACCAATAAATTATTGGCGACAAGATCCTGTACCCAGTAAACTAAGGAGTTGGCCATTACGTCCAGAGTCATTTCCATCTGAGCCTTCGTAATCGCCTGCTCGCCGTTCTGAGGAATAAATGGTTTTAGTGTACCGAATGCAAGAGAATGCATCAGTATTTTTACAATTGGTTTCCCTTGAGAAACAGATTTTAATTCTTTAAGAACCTCTTTACGTTTTGTTTCATCGGCTGCATTAATATTAAAGAATAATGATTCTGCGCCGGAGGAATGAATTTTTTCTCTTATCCGCTCAACATTCTGCATGGTATTCTGCCTGTCCAGATGAATACCAATGATGTTGTATCCGTCTTCAGCTAATCTTAAGCTTGTTGCTTCTCCGAAACCGGAGGAAGCACCTAATATCAATGCCCAGTAATTATTTTTATTCTGCCGGTTCATATCGGCGGCTTTTACCTTTTCTAAATTTCTTTTTTTGAGGATTAAATTATACTAAATACAGCTTAGTTATACAACTATTTTTCAAACGGATTTTGTGATTGAAGAATCACTTCTTGTTTAAAATTAAAGAATCTTCACCCAACAGAGTTAAAACCGACTTAATTAATTCATCGGATAATTTTATCCTATAATCCTTAAGGAAAAATACTGCAGGTTTGGCTCCGTTATGAACAAGGTGCAGATACACAGGGATGTTCCCTTTAGAGTGTTCAAGTATACTTTTAAGATGCGATATTTTCTCAGGTTCATATTTTTGTTTATCAAAACAAATTTTTACACTTCGTGTAAACTTTTCTCTGGCTTCTGCCAAAGGCATCACTTCCTCTATCTGAAGCTTTATAGCATCGCCGCTGCTTTCCGGTCTGCCGATAATAAAAACGCACTCCTCTTCTTTTACAAATCTGCCGAATGCTTCGTATGCTTTTGAAAACATCAAGGCTTCGCATGAACCGGAAAAATCATCCACATTCAAAAATGCCATGGTATTCCCTGAACGGTCAATTTTCGTTCTTACATCGGTAATTACCCCGCATGCTTTAACAACATCTGCATTATTATTATCCAATTCTTCGGTTTCACCGAGATGAATAGTAGCAAAAGATTTAAAATCGATTTCATATTTTCTCAGCGGATGATCCGATACATAAAATCCGAGCACCTTTCTCTCTCTCGCTAATGTTTCTTTACGGCTCCAGGGCCCAACGTCCGAAAGCGCTGGTTCGGAAACTTTAACCTCTTCAATCCCTCCGAATAAGCTGTGTTCGGAATTAACAAACGAATGCCGAAGCTTTGTTCCAAATTCCAATGCACTCTCGATCGCTGAAAACAATTTCGCCCTGTTCTTATCAATTGAATCAAACGCACCGGCTAAAACCAATCCTTCCACCGCTCTTTTATTAACAATATGCGTGTCCGTGTTTGCACAAAAATCGAATATGCTTGAAAAAGGTCTGCCTAATTTTTCCCTGCACTTCTTAATTTCTTCAACTGCAGTTACACCAACATTTTTAATCGCAGACATTCCGAATCTTATTTTGCCGTTCACAACATCGAAATAGGTTGAAGGATTATTTATATCCGGAGGAAGGACATCAATTTTCAGTTTACGGCAGTCTTCAAGAAAACTTGCAACTTTATTTGTATTCCCAAACTCATGGGTAAGGTTAGCAGCCAGAAACTCTGCGGTGTAATGAGCTTTTAAATAAGCAGTCTGATAAGCAATATAACTGTAGGCAACGCTGTGGCTCTTATTGAACCCGTAGTTTGCAAATTTATCTATTGCAATAAAAATTTCTTCGGCGGCTTTTTTATTGATTCCGTTTTTGACGGCACCATCAATAAACTTCGACTTCTGCTCCTTCATTGCGGCGAGATCTTTCTTTCCCATTGCACGTCTCAATATATCCGCTTCCGCAAGACTCATCCCTCCTACTTTATTTGCTATCTGAATCACCTGCTCCTGGTAAACAATAATGCCGTATGTTTCTTTTAAAATCGGTTCAAGCACCGGATGAATATACTTCACTTCCTTATTGCCGAATTTTCTGTCAATAAAATCATCTATAAATTCCATTGGACCGGGACGGTAGAGAGCGTTCATTGCCGAAAGGTCGCTTAAGCTTGCCGGCTTTAATTTTTTCAGATACTCTCTCATCGGGCCCGATTCAAACTGGAACACGCCTGTTGTCTGACCTTTTGCAAAAAGCTGCAGAGTTTTTTCATCTTTAAGAGAGATGTTATCTAAATCTAAATCTGCAGCATCAGGGTAATTCTTTTTAATTAAATCAAGAGTATCACGGATTATTGCGAGGGTTCTTAATCCAAGAAAATCCATCTTTAACAACCCGGCATTTTCAATTTCCTTCATATTGAACTGCGTAACAATTTCCGTTTGATTAACTGCATTGGCAAGAGGAACATAATTGCTGACATCATCGGGAGTAATTACAATTCCGGCTGCATGTTTCGATGCATTCCTGTTCATGCCTTCCAGTACTTTTGCATATTTAATCAGGTTCTGTATATCGGACTCTTCCGATTCTTTAACCCATTTCAACTCCGGTACTTCATTCAAAGCCTGATCAATTGTATACACTTTTCCAAATTTTGAAGGGATATACTTGGTAATTTTATTAACAGTAGGAATTGGAATTCTTAAAACACGGGCAACGTCTCTTATAACAGCTTTTGATGAAAGGCGGTTAAAAGTTATAATCTGGCTTACGCAGTTCGAGCCGTATTTTGAGCGTACATAATCGATTATCTCGCCTCTTTTATCATCGGCAAAATCAACGTCAATATCGGGCATCGATTTACGTGCAGGATTAAGAAATCTTTCGAATAAAAGATGGTATTCAAGCGGATTTATGTTTGTTATTCCGAGTGCATATGCAACTAAACTTCCTGCTACGCTTCCCCTTCCGGGTCCGACCGGAATATTCATTCTTTTTGCTGAATTTATAAAATCCTGTACAATCAAAAAGTATCCTGAAAAACCCATCTCCTTTATTGTTTCCAGCTCAAATTCAAAGCGCTGCTGAATTTCCCCGGAGATATTTTTTATTTTTTTCCCGAGTCCTTTTCTAGCAAGGAGATCCAGATAATCGTCCAGTGTTTTTGCCGGTGAATCTTCAGGAATCGGGAATACGGGGAAAAAATGTTCATTAAAATCCAGGCTAAGATTAATTTTTGATTCAATCTCAAGAGTATTTTCAATTGCTCCTTTGAAGTTTTTGAAAATCCTCTTCATCTCTTCTGCAGATTTGAAATATATCTGGTCGGTCCCGTACCTCAGCTGCCTGTAGTCGGTGCCTTCCTTATCTGAAAGAAGCAGCATGATGTTATGAGCAATTGCATGTTCAGGCTCTATGTAGTGGCAGTCATTTGTTGCAACTAATTTTATCCCCAGATCTTTCGCAAGCTTAGGCATCCCCTCAAGTATAGCTTTCTCAATCTCCATATTATGGTCTTGGATTTCAAGATAGAAGTCATCCTCAAAAATTTCCTTAAAGATCTTGGCGGTTTGGTAAGCCTTATCGTAGTTGTTGTTTATAAGATGAGGAGAAATTATTCCCGCCGGGCATGCCGAGCTGCAGATTAATCCTTCGCTGTATTGCCGCAGCAGCTCAAGATCTATACGGGGCCTGTAATAAAATCCTTCGGTATGCCCTAATGTTGAAAGCTTTGCAAGATTTTTATAGCCCTGTTTATTTTTTGCCAGAAGAACAAGATGATTGTAGTGTTTACTTTTCTTCCTTCCGTTTGCCTCATCGCTCTTTCCCCGGTCAAACCTGCTGCCGTCTAAAACAATATAAGCCTCCATCCCGATAATTGGTTTAATTCCTTCTTTTACAGCTTTCTTATAAAATTCCGCAATACCGTACATTACGCCGTGATCTGTCAGAGCAACGGCGTGCATATTATTCTTTTTGGCAGCCATTACAAGGCTGTCGACGGTGCAGGCTCCGTCCTGTAGACTGTAGTGAGTGTGGTTATGTAGGTGAATGAAATCGGACATAAAACCTCTAGTTACGAATTATACCCTGACAAAGTCAGGCAAGTTTTAGATCGCGGATTTCAAAGGAAACTTATTGATATTCGGGTGAATTTCTTAGAATCAAGGATTTAAAAAATTCACTCGAATTTTAAATATCAATATATGACATTAAAAAAATTTACAGCATAACGGGAGAATGAAATCCGCATTTCAAAATCTACAGCTAAATTTTTCCCGTATGTCCAAAGCCGCCTATTCCTCTTTTGCTCGTAAGTAAATTTTTTGTTTCAATTAATTCAGCAGAATAAACCTTCGATAAAACCATTTGGGCGATCCGGTCGCCCCTTGAAATTTTAAAATTTTCTTTGCCGAAGTTGAATAATATGATTTTTACTTCCCCTCTATAATCGGAATCAATTGTTCCGGGAGAATTCAAAACACCGATCCCGAATTTTGCTGCCAGTCCGCTCCGCGGCCTTACTTCTATTTCGAATCCTTCCGGAATTTCAACAGAAAAATTGGTAGGGATTAATTCAAAGCTCCCGGGCATTAAAATTATGTCTTCGGAAACTGCAGCCCTTACATCAAGTCCCGAGCTTCCGGGGGTTGCATAACCTGGAAGCGGAATATCGTTAAACCCGGGATTTAATCTTTTAATCTTTACCTGAATCTGTTCTTCTTTCAAAGTATTTAAATCTATTTTCTAAAAAAATATTGCTGAAAATTTTTTTTCAAAAAAACTATTTCCTTTTTATCAAAGATGAAAAAATAGAGAAAGGCTACAAATAAAATAAGCAGTATGAATTTATTAATCAAAAAGAGTTTTCCGCTGTAGAGAAGGATGTAATAAATAATTCCTATAAAAGCGATGGAAAAAAATATTTTAATAATTTTCCAAAGTTCGTAATCAATCTTATAATATTTCTGGCCCGTAATATAAAATCCTCCGGCAATAACAATATAACTTGCCAGAGTTGCAACAGCCGGACCCATAATCCCTATTACAGGAATAAGGAATAAATTAGCGGCAACATTAACAGCTGCTCCAGCGCCCGTAATAAACGGAGCATAAATAGTTTTTTCTTCAATATAGATACCAACTGTAAGAACGGCATAAATACCGTTAAACAAGTAACCGAGCAGCACAACAGGCACTATATATAATCCGCTCCAATAAGCCGAACCGATTAAAGAAACTTTTCTTCCAAATACCATTATTTCATACTTTACTATGTCATCGATAAATAAAGAGAGGATTATCAAAATAATGCTTCCAGCGAGGATAAAATATGTAAGAACCTTAGCAAATAATTCTTTTGCACCTTCTTGTTTTGATTCCTGCACAATAAACGGCTGCCAGGCATATTGGAACATATTTACAAACAGCATCATAAAAATTCCGAGCTTGTGATTTGCCTGGTAAATACCCAAAGTTTTTAAATCAGTCAGATGCTCGAGAATCGGTCTGTCTATAACCTGAATAACCATTGCGGCCAAACCTGCAGGAAGGTAAGGTATTCCAAATTTTAATAAACGGGTAAACAATTGCTTGTCGAATCGAAAATGGAGATTCTTTATTATAATAGGAAGTACCAAAATCAAAGAACTGATGGAAGCGATTAAATTGCTGATGAAAACCGCTTCAATACCTAATTTAAATTTCAATATTAAAACAAGATTTAATATTACATTTATTATAATATTTATCACTTTGAAAAGTGCAAACTTTTTTGCTTTTCTCTCGATTCTTAATTTAACAAACGGCAGCTGAGATATCGTATCCGTAAACAGAATAAGCACTACATAATTCATTAAGAATTCAAAACCGTTAGGAACGGAAAGAAAGATATTTATCGGTTTAGCCAGAAGAAAAATAAGTAGACTAAACATCAACCCCGAGGTTAAAACCGATAAGTATGGAGTTGAGAAATTATCCGTGTTGTCTTGTTTCCCGGCACCCGAATCATACCTTATGTAGGCAGCATCCATCCCGTAAATGAAAACAATATTCAGCAAAGCGATGAAAGCGTATATATTTGTAACAATTCCATATTCGGCAGGCTCGAAGATATTTGTATAGAAAGGGACTAGAAAAAAATTTAAAAACCTGCCTACAATTGTGCTGATTCCATAAACTGCAGTCTCTTTGGTAAGCTGCTTCAGCTTTTTAAGCATAAAGACTCAAAATTTTCAACTAAGATTTTCCGCATTTAATACTATTTTATTCAATTTTAATTTTTAATGATAGATCCAATGCTTTGACGCTGTGCGTTAAGAAACCGATGGAAATAAAGTCTACACCTGTTTCGGCAATTTCCTTAATATTTTCCAGATTTACCATGCCTGACGCTTCAACCAGGCATCTTCCTGAAATCCTTTCAACTGCTTTTTTCATATTATCCAGGCTGAAATTATCAAGCATAATAATATCCGCACCGCAGCTAAGTGCTTCATCTATATTATCTAAATATGCCGCTTCCACTTCAATTTTGAAATTCAAATTTTTTTTCTTTTTGTATTCTCTGCATGCCTGTACTGCATTTGTAATTGAGCCGGCAGCAGTAATGTGATTATCTTTAATCAGGAACATATCGTACAATCCATGCCTGTGGTTTACTCCTCCCCCGATATTTACTGCAAGCTTATCGGTTAACCTTAGTCCCGGAGCGGTTTTTCTTGTATCGAGGATTTTAGCTTTTGTATGCTTTATTCTTTCAACAAAGAGGTTAGTTAAAGTTGCTATGCCGCTTATTCTTTGAAGAAAATTAAGCGCAGTTCTTTCTCCAACCAGGATTGACGAAGCTTTGCCTGTTATTTCTGCAATGAATTTCCCCTGTTCAGTTTTTTCTCCGTCTTCGAGAAATTTTTTAAATTGAAGCTTATTATCAATTAAATGGAACACTCTCGCGGCAATTTCCAGTCCTCCTATAATTCCTTCCTGTTTGGCTAAAAATTTTCCCCGGGCGAGAAGATTTTCCGGAACTACTGCTAAAGTAGTTATGTCTCCATCAGCGATATCTTCTTTTAGAGCATTCTCAATAATTTCATCAAATTTATTTTTCATAGTTGATCTGTATTTCAGGGAATAATTCCCTCATTTTTTTCAAAAAAAATTCAGGCGGTCTTACTACTTTTTTTGTATTAATATTTATAAATACGTGCTTGGTAAAACCTTCAGCAACAATCTCATTATTTGTTTCTTTAATGATCCTATAATGGATGTGGATTTTCAATGAGGGAAATTCTCTTACTTCAGATTCAATAACAAGGAGATCGTCGTAGTAAGCAGGATTAATATATTTTACAAAAGCTTCAATAACCGGAAGCTGGAATCCGTTCTG
>DAISZW010000111.1:0-3203 GCA_036824595.1 Ignavibacteriaceae bacterium | reverse complement strand
TTATAAACAAACTTCATCTGATCGGTATCCGAATAGCGGACCCTTATTTCGGTTTTTTCTTTCAGCATTAAAAATCAAGGAATGTTTTGTTTACAAACTTATGAAAAAGCAGGCAGATATTTTGAAAAAATTCAAAGAAATTAATTTAGATTGAATTTTTTTATTCGCGGGATTTGGACAGCATTTATTTTTTGAAACTGGCCGGGATGCAGTCTGATTACCGCTGTCAATTCACCGGTTATGTTCCGGAATTCTGTTTCAAGCTCTTCACCTTGATTGTATATAAAAATTACCTCGCCTATGTCGCCCTTTTGCAATTTATATTCCGGAAAATTCATGCTTAAAATAATTTTATCAAATTTCTTTACCATTATTTTCTCCAAAAGAATGTCAGGCACATTAATCATACCTATTTCAGAATTTTAATAACTAAACAGGTGGAATAATTCAGCAGCAGAAATAATTTACTTCCGGTTAGACTTTTTCCCCAAGATTCCTATTCGTTATACTCTCCCATTTTACCGAATTTCTCGATTCTCGTTTCAACTAACTTATCCGGTTTAATTTTAACCAATGCAGTAAGCTCCTCGATTAAAGCAGATTTAAGAATTGAAGCAGCTTCTTTATGATCTTTATGCGCTCCCCCCAACGGTTCCGGAATTATCCTGTCAATTAATTTCTGTTCAAGGAGATCGGGAGCAGTAAGTTTCAATGCTTCGGCGGCTTGTTCCTTATAATCCCAGCTTCTCCATAAAATGGATGAACAAGATTCAGGGCTGATAACATTATACCAGCAATTTTCTAGCATTAAAATTCTATCACCGACTCCTATTCCTAGTGCACCGCCGCTTGCACCTTCACCGATTATTACGACAATAATAGGAACACGGAGCCTGCTCATTTCGAAAATGTTTTTTGCAATTGCTTCGGCCTGACCCCTTTCTTCTGCTTCCAATCCGGGGTAAGCTCCAGGTGTATCGAGCAGAGTAATAACAGGCCTGTTGAATTTCTCTGCCAGCTTCATTAATCTTAGGGCTTTACGGTAGCCTTCGGGATTGGGCATTCCGAAGTTTCTAAACAAATTTGATTTCGTATCTCTCCCCTTTTGGTGACCTACCATCATTACTTTAAAGTTATCAATCATTGCCAGGCCGCCGACAATCGCTTTATCATCCTTAAAAAGCCTGTCGCCGTGCAGCTCAACAAAATTACTTGTAATCAGGTAAATGTAATCGAGAGTATAAGGTCTGTCGGGATGCCTAGCAAGCTGGACCCGCTGCCATCTTGTTAAATCCTTAAATAACCCTTCTTTCAATTGTCTAACTTTCTTTTCAATCTTATCAATTTCTTTATCAATATTTAAATTATCAGAAAACTTTTTCATCTCTTCAAGCTTGGCTTCCAATTCGTATATCGGTTTTTCGAAATCCAAAATAGTTTTTGCCATTTTATTTTATCGCTTGCTCCACATTTTGTTTATAGTTTTTCCAAGGATCTCCATATCGAGCCAGATATTCTGGTTCTTAGCATAATAAAGATCCAGTTTCCTTTTGTCGCCTCCTTCCATGTTTTCTATATACCAAAAACCCGTTAGACCCTTTTTTCCCACGTATAGATTGTCCATTGTACTATTTTCACCGGGCCCGACAAAACTAACCTTGCCGGTAAAAATAAGAGGGATATTCAAAATAAAATCTCTGAACTCGTTCCGTTTCCTACTTAGTTTTACGATGAAATATATGAAAGGATATATAAAAAACAAAGCAAATATTGCTAAGGAATAGTCGAAAACTGCTTTTATGAACCTGAATAAGGGTTTTGAAATATTATGAGTTATTTCAATAATAGGCATATCATCCATCATGGAAACGGATGTTTTGCCCACAATGAAATCTAAATTCGTATCAATAAGTTTGAATTCTACATCTTCATTTTGATTTTTCGAGACGATAGACATAATATCGTAATAAGAAAGCTCTTCGGATGAAAAAATTATTTCCTGAATTTTTCTTTCTTTTATTACTTTATTTAAATTCTCCAGGCATCCTACAATTTCATATCCATCAATTTTCTTCCCAATATCGCGGGGCGAAGAGCTTATGAAACCGAATACTGCATGATAATCATCCTTCTTTACTTTAAGCTTATCTGCAATTGATAATGCAGCAGAATTTGTTCCGACAATCAGCGTATTTCTGCTCGCAGGTTCATTCTCTTTCATTCCGAATTTAAAGAAAAGTTTGAAAATCACTCTCCAGCCTGTTAGAGTAAATAAAAGGATTAAATAAGTTAAGATTACTACGGCTCTGCTGTATGCAAACTGGTTGAAAAAGTAGGTTAGAGAGGAAATAACAAAAAAGCCGAGAAAAATTGCGGGGAAATTTTTAAGAACAGATATAGAATCTTTTTTGTACGCGCCTGCTAATGCTGCAGTTAAAATATGCATTGCTGCCGGTATAGTATAAACAATCATGAGAGTATTCGAAGGAAATCCTTTCCATGTGCTGAAATTTTTATAAATCTGTTCGGCAAGGAATAGAGAAAAGTTAAAGACAATAAAATCCATCAGGATGGATATAAAAATTAATTTTTTCCTCCCCAAGAATGCAAAAAATTTTCTAAAACCGATTGCAGCGGTCAGAATTGACTCAACCAAAAAAGAGCTGGAAAGATGCTTCTTTACAAAAAGATTCATTGCATCGTAAAATATTTTTGTTTCATCCAGACTGCTTCTTTTTGTGCTCTCCCCTTTGTAATGTATTATCTGTGTATCGGGTGTGTAGTAAACTTTCCAGCCTGATTTCTGAATCCTGTAGCATAAATCCAGATCTTCGCCGTACATAAAAAACTGTTCATCAAACCCGCCTACCTTTTCATAAACTTCACGCTTCATCATCATAAACGAGCCGGAAATTGCATCGACTTCGTGGGTTTTGTTCTCATCCAGGTATGTAAGATTATATCTTGCAAATAATCTGCTGTTTGGGAAAAGAGAGCTGAGCCCGGTAACCTTGCAGAAAGAAGTCCATGGACCGGGGAAACTCCTGCGGCATGCCAGCTGCAATGATCCGTCAGGATTTAAAATTTTGCATCCGGCTAATCCGGCATCAGGGTTTGTTTCAAAGAAGGAAATCATTTTTTCAAGAGTGTCTTCCCTGATTAAAGTATCAGGATTTACAAGCAGAATGTATTCCCCTTTTGCA